>DATMVL010000066.1:0-2214 GCA_035563175.1 Rhodoglobus sp.
CCTGGCGCATCACCTGCTTCTTCGTCGACCGCGACCACCGGCGCTCCGGGGCGGCGCTGGAGGCGCTGGACGGCGCGCTCCAGCTCATCGCCCAGGCGGGCGGCGGCGAGGTGGTGTCGTTCCCGAACGAGCTGCCGGAGGGGAAGCGCACGTCGTCGTCGTTCCTGCACAACGGCACCCGGGCGATGTTCGAGAAGGCGGGCTTCACCTTCGAGCGGCACATCGGCAAGAGCAAGACCGTGATGCGGATCGTGGTGCCGCCAGCGGGCGGCTGAGGGCGCTCGGCGCGCATCACGCCCAGGCCCCATGCGCCACCATCGTCGCGAATGCGCGCGCACGTCACGTCGTCGAGTTCGCCACTTCTGCCGCTCGGAGGGGGTCGGAAGCGACAGAAGTGGCGAACTCGGCGCGGGTGTCGAGAGGTGTGGGTTCGGTGGGGCTCGACTCCCCACCGGCACGGCCGTCACGCGGCTGCGCCGCGCGCCGGAACCGGCACGGCCGTCACGCGGCTGCGCCGCGCGCCGGAACCGGCGCGGCGGGGGCCAAGGGAGGGTCCTTCTCCTCCGCGATCACCGCCGCCGCCACGCCGCCGGGCGGCGTCGCACCCATGGTGGGCCCGGTGGGGCTCGAACCCACGACCAGCGGATTAAAAGTCCGACGCTCTGCCAACTGAGCTACAGGCCCGTCGCCGACCAAGCGTAGTCGCCGGTGGCAGGGCGTAGCGTGGAGGGGATGGCCGACGACTTCCATAAGCCCACCAAGTACTCCGGCGAGTGGTTCGACCGGGTGGAGGCGGGCGAGGATCCCGCAGCGGTGATGCGTGCCGCGCACGAGACCGCGCACGCCCTGGTGGATCGCGCACGGGCATCCGCCGACCCCGACCTGATCGACCGGCTCGTGGCCTACACCGACCGGCACGGCATCGACGCGCTCGCCGAACTGTGGGCGCGCTCGAATCCGCGCACGCTGCCCGGCGCGCTGTGGCGCATCTACCTGCTCCGGCTGATCATCCGGCAGGATCCGATCGGCACGAGCCTGCTGTACCAGCGCGGCACCGAGACACTGCGCACCATCGACGCGGCTGTGGCCGGCGCCCCCGAGCCGACCGGACCGGACGAGATCACCGCGCTCGCCGACCAGATCCTCCGCGGCGTGTTCAAGGGCGACTTCGCCGTCGCGCTCGACCGGGCGGCCGCATTCAGCCGCATCCTCGCCTCCGGCGCCACCAGCCTCGCCGACGACGCCGAGCCGATCGAGCCGGGGCGCGCGACCGACCTCACCGTGCGCGCCGACCGGCTGACGCTCACCGCCGAGGAGCTCGACTCGTGCGCGCGGCTGTACCGCCGCGGCGACCTCGACTAGCACGTTTCGCGCCTGGCTGAACCCCGCGACGAGCTCGCGGAGCGCCCCGTAGAATCGATGAGCCGGGCCGCGGTAACCCCGGGCTCCACTAATAGCCGCTTCGAGCGGCCTTGCGCCGAGAGGCGTTCCGCGGTCCGGCACTTCCACGGCTCAACAGGCAATCCACGGCGACGTCGGGGCCGAACACCCTGCATGACATCCGTGCAGGCACCGGTCAACCCGTTCGGGGTCGGCGTGCGTGGCATGCGCGCCGGTGCCATGCTGGTGCCGATGCCCGAGGAAGACGTTCAACCTGCCGACACGGTGGCGGCGCGGCTGCAGCTGCTGCTCGAGCGCGTCGCCTCCGGGGATCAGCAGGCCTTCTCGGCGCTCTACGACGCGGTGGCCCCTCGGATCTTCGGTCTGGTGAAGCGCCTCCTCGTCGACCACGCGCAGTCCGAGGAGGTCACCCAGGAGGTCTTCCTCGAGATCTGGCAGACCGCTCCGCGCTTCGACGCGAACCGGGGCGCCGCGATGTCGTGGATCCTCACCATGGCCCACCGTCGCGCCGTGGACCGGGTGCGCGCCGCGCAGTCGTCACGCGATCGCGACACGCGTGTGGGCATCCGGGACTACGCGCACGAGTACGACACCGTCAGCGAGACCATCGAGATCCGCATCGAGAACGAGCGGGTGCAGCAGGCGATGGAACGGCTGACCGATCTGCAGCGGCAGGCCGTGTCGCTCGCCTACTACGGCGGGTACAGCCACAGCGAGGTCGCCCAGCTGCTCTCCATCCCGATCGGGACGGTGAAGACCCGGCTGCGGGATGGCATGATCAGGCTTCGAGACGAACTGGGGGTGACGCAATGA
>DATMVL010000067.1:0-13215 GCA_035563175.1 Rhodoglobus sp.
GCGTCGGCGCTCGTCGGCTGCTCGGCGCGCTCCGCCTCCCGTGGTGCGGGCTGCTCGGCCTGCCGCGGTGCCTCCTGCTGCTGCACGACCGGGATCGCGCTGGTCGGCGTCGGGTCCTCCACCCGGTGGTAGTGCTCGAGCGTGGGCCACCACGACTTGTCGACGAGGTTCCGGTCCTTCTGGAACAGCTCGTACATCTCGTCCACCAGCCACTCGTTGGCTCCGAACTCGCCTGACGAGTCGCCCTCGGGCACGATTCCGGTCACTTGGCTCGACACAGCCGACCGCCCACTTTCATTCGATGTTCCGCACGGCGCCGCCCTCGATGGCGGGGCCTCTGATCAACCCCGTCAAGCTTAATCGGTCACCCTGGGCGCTGTGGGCGCGGGACCGGGAGGTTAGCGTTAATTTCATGCGCTTCTACGAGACGTCGCCCTCGCACGACCTCACCTACTCGGACGTGTTCCTGGTGCCGTCCCGGTCGGCGGTGCGCAGCCGGCTCGACGTCTCGCTGGCGCCCGACGACGGCACCGGTGCGAGCATCCCGATCGTGTCGGCGAACATGAACTCCGTCACCGGGCCGCGGCTGGCGGCGACGCTGGCCCGTCGTGGCGGCCTGGGCGTGCTGCCGCAGGATCTGCCCGCGCAGGATCTCGGCGACGCGATCCGCTGGGTGAAGGCGCAGCCCGTGCTCTTCGACGCCGCCGTCGAGCTACGGGCGGGCGACCCGGTGTCGGCCGCCCTGGCGCTGCTGCCCGCCACGCCCGGTCACGGCATCGTGGTGCGGGACGACGATGGGCGCTACCTCGGGGTCGTGCCGGCCGAGCGCCTCTCCGGTGCGATGCCGGATGCCCGGCTCGGCGACCTGCTCGGCGCGCGGCTGACCTCGCTCGAGCTCGACGACGTCGACGGGGCCCGCGCTGCCTTCGACCTCATGGTGGATGCCGGCATCGAGTTCGCGCCGGTGCTGCAGGACGGCGACGTCGTCGGCACCATCAGCCGCCGGGGCGCCCTGCGCTCGACGCTGTACCAGCCCACCGTCGACGCAGACGGACGGCTGAAGGTGGCCGCGGCGGTCGGCATCAACGGCGACGTCGCGGGCAAGGTCGCCGCCATCGTCGAGGCCGGCGCCGACGTGATCGTGCTCGACACCGCCCACGGGCACCAGGACGGCATGGTGCGTGCCATCGAGACGGTCGCCGCGATGCACCTCGGCCTGCCGATCGTCGCGGGCAACGTCGTCACCGGCGACGCCGTCGACGACCTCGTCGGCGCGGGCGCCACCATCGTCAAGGTCGGCGTCGGCCCGGGCGCCATGTGCACCACGCGCATGATGACAGCGGTCGGGCGGCCGCAGTTCTCCGCGGTGCTCGAGACCGCGGAGCGGGCCCGCGAGCTCGGCGCGCACGTGTGGGCGGACGGGGGAGTGCGGTACCCGAGGGATGTCGCGCTCGCGCTCGCCGCGGGCGCCGCCAGCGTGATGATCGGCTCGTGGTTCGCCGGCACGGTGAAGGCGCCCGGCCACCTCGCTGCGGACGAGCAGGGCCGCGCCTACAAGGAGAGCTGGGGCATGGCCTCGACGAAGGCGGTCCAGCAGCGCTTCGACGGGCTCGACGCGTACGAGCTCGCCCGCAAGACGCTCTTCGCGGAGGGCATCTCGAGCTCGAGTATCTACCTCGACCCGCTGCGCCCGTCGCTCGAGGACCTGCTCGACATGATCACCTCGGGCGTGCGCAGCTCGCTGAGCTACGCGGGGGCCACCTCGCTGCCGGAGTTCCGCGACCGGGCGCTCGTGGGCATCCAGTCGGCCGCCGGCTACGAGGAGGGCAAGGCGCTCCCCGTCTCGTGGTGACCGCGCGCCGCGCATTCGCACCCGGGCCGCGCTCGCGCTGCCCATTCCGCGCCACTTCCGTGCTTCCGCGCCAGTTTGCGCGCTCCCGATGTTCCGTTCTGCGCCATGAATGTGGTTCCGCGCCAGAAGAATGTGGCGCGGAACCGCGGAAGTGGCGCGGAACGGCTCGCGTTCATGGTCGCGGGAGCCGGCTCGGAAGTCCGTCCCGGGTGAGGATGTCGTACAACCGCCTCGGATCGTCCACGTCGGCCGGCTCCCAGCGGGAGAAGCCGGTGACCAGACGTCGGATCGCGTTCTCCCTGCGCTTCTCGGCCATCACGACTTCCGCCACGCTGCGCCCGTTGCGCATCGCGGCGTCGAGATACTTGCCGTTGCCGTCCAGCTCGCCCCAATGATCGAACTGAGGGAAGTAGAAGTCGCCGTGCACCTCAGTGCCGTCCGGGAGCACCCGCCGCTCCTGCAGCCGGGGCTCGGGGAAGCCAAGCTGAGCGATGACCACCCGGCTCTGCGACTCCCGCGCGTTCGCGGCGAGGTCGGCGCTCGCGGCGAGTGCGAGGCCGGCGCGTGCGTCGCCGCGATGCCCCGTCGAGGCCGCGAGCAGGCGATGGATGTCCTCGAACGTCGCGAGCGCCCCGCCCGGTCTGCCGAGCCACCGAGCTTGATCGACGGCGGAGACGCCGCGGACGAACGGCAACGTCCGCGCGAGGTCAAGCGCCGTCTGTGCCGGGGTCGTGATCTCGTGCCGACCGAACGGGATGCGTGCGACGTCGTCCAGGCCGAGCACTCTGCGGCGGACGATGCCGCTCGACCGTCCGCCGGAACGGCGGTCGATCGTGGTGTCGACCCGGTCGGGCCAGTCGCCGAGCACGTCGATGCCCCACAGCGCTGCGGCCGCGGCGTGCGAGATCACGACGGAGCTCGGAAGCCGTCGCAGCACCTCGAGCACGCGCACGCGATGGCGCTGCATCGGCAGCAGCCTGCGCCACTCCTGGGCGAGCACGAAGCTGCCGGGCGCGATCCGGTACCACTCACCGCTCTCGATCGCGCGCCGCAGTCTCCGGTTGTCGACGGCGTCCAGGGATTGCGCGCGCCGGTGCACTTCTAGAGGGAGCGCGTGCGTGAGCGTCACGCCGATAGCGTCCGATGGTCGGCCGAGCCGTCGCGGGCCTGAGCGGGATCCGGTGGATCGAGGCGCTCACGAGTCCCTGTGAGCGGATCAGCGCCAGAGAGGTGGTTCCGCGCCGACGAAAAGCGGCGCAGAAGTACGGATATGGCGCAGAACGTGCCCGCATGCGGCGAGTGTCCGCCGGCGGACCGCTTGCTCCCAGGTGCGGCGCCGCTCGTGCCCGATAGACTGCGCAGACGATGGACGACCCTCCGAGTTGTAGACGCCCTTCACCCCTCCGCCCGGCCGGTGGTGCCTGATGTACGAGTGGATCATGCTCGCGGTCGGCATCGTGCTGACCATCGGCACCGGCTTCTTCGTCGCGAGCGAGTTCGCACTGGTCAACCTCGACCGCGCCGACCTCGAAGCGCGCGAGGCGCGCGGCGAGCGCGGCCTCGGCGTCGTCATCGGCGCACTCAAGCGCACGTCGACGCACCTGTCGAGCGCGCAGCTCGGCATCACGCTGACCACGCTGCTCACCGGGTACACCCTCGAGCCGGCGCTGAGCGTGTGGCTCGAGCCGCTGTTCGGCGGCCTCGGCGAGGGCCCGTCCACGGTGATCTCGAGCATCGTCGCGGTCGCGCTCGCGACGCTGCTGTCGATGATCGTCGGCGAACTGGTGCCCAAGAACCTGGCGTTGTCGGTGCCGCGCGGCATCGCGAAGATCGTCGTGCCGTTCCAGGTGGTCTTCACCGCCGTGTTCCGGCCGGCGGTCTCGCTGCTCAACAACTCGGCGAACGGGCTGCTGCGCGCCATCGGCATCGAGCCGAAGGAGGAGCTCTCCGGCGCTCGCAGCGCCGAGGAGCTCGCGTCGCTGGTGCGCCGCTCGGCGAGCGAGGGCGCGCTCGAGCGCGACACCGCGACGCTGCTCGCCCGCACGTTGGTCTTCGCCGAGCACACCGCGCAGGACGTCATGACGCCGCGCCCGCGCCTGGCGAGCGTCGAGCGCACGGATGTCGCGCAGGACGTCATCGACCTCGCCCGCCGCACCGGGTACTCCCGCTTCCCGGTCGTCGACGACGGCATCGACGACGTCGTCGGGCTGGTGCACGTCAAGCAGGCCGTCGCCGTGCCGCACGAGAAGCGCACCGAGGTGCCCGTATCCGCACTGCAGACGGATGCGCTGCGGGTGCCGGAGACGATGAAGCTCGACACCCTGCTCGCCGAGCTGCGCGGCCGCGGCTACCAGATGGCCGTCGTGGTCGACGAGTACGGCGGCACCGCGGGCGTCGCCACGCTCGAGGACCTCGTCGAGGAGCTCGTCGGCGAGGTGTCCGACGAGCACGACCGCAGCCGCGCCGATGTGGTCCGCTCGCGGGACTGGTTCACGTTCCCCGGCATCCTGCGCCCCGACGAGCTGCTCGAACGCACCGGCGTCGTCGTGCCCGAGGAGGGCCCGTACGAGACGGTCGCCGGATGGATCATGAGCGAGCTGGGGTGGCTTCCGTCGGTCGGCGACGCCGTCGCCGTCGAGGGCGGCGTCTTCCGGGTCGAGCGGCTGGACGGCCGGCGCATCGACCGGGTGCGGTACACGCCCACACCCGAGCCGACCGAGGATGGGGACGCCTGATGGACTGGTGGGGCATCGTCTGGCTGTTCGTCCTCCTGGCGTTCAACGCCTTCTTCGTCGGCGCCGAGTTCGCCGTCATCTCCGCGCGGCGCTCGCAGATCGAGCCGCGGGCCGACGCCGGCTCCCGGGCCGCGAAGACCGCGCTGTGGGCGATGGAGCACGCCACCCTCATGCTGGCGGCGTGCCAGCTGGGCATCACCGTCAGCTCGCTGCTGATCCTCAACGTGTCGGAGCCGGCCATCCATCACCTCCTCGAGGTGCCGCTGGAGCTCACCGGCCTGCCCGAGGAGGCGGTGTCGACCATCGCGTTCGTCATCGCACTGCTGCTGGTCTCGTATCTGCACGTGGTGCTCGGCGAGATGGTGCCGAAGAACCTGTCGTTCTCGGTGCCGGACCGCGCGGTGCTCATCCTCGCCACCCCCCTCGTCGCCGTCGCCACGGTGACCCGCCCGGTGATCGTCGCGCTCAACGCGATCGCCAACGGCGTGCTGCGGCTGTTCGGCATCGAGCCGAAGAACGAGGCCACGAGCGTCTACACGCTCGACGAGGTGGCGACCATCGTCGCGCAGTCCACCAAGGAAGGGGTTCTGACGGATGCGACCGGTGCACTGACGGCCGCGTTCGAGTTCACCGAGAAGAAGGTGAAGGATGTCGCGATCGGCCTCGACGAGCTGGTGACGCTGCCCGAGGACGCGACCCCGGCCGACGTGGAACGGGCCGTGGCCCAGCGCGGGTTCAGCCGCTACATCCTCGTCAACGACGAGGGGGAGCCCACCGGGTACCTGCACCTCAAGGACGTCATCGACCTCGAGGACGACGAGTTCACCGAGCCGGTGCCGCCCAAGCGGATCCGCGCGCTGATCTCGATCTACCGCGAGACCGACCTCGAGGATGCGCTCACCACGATGCGCCGCGCCGGCGTGCACGTGGCCCGCGCGTTCGACGAGAACGGCGGCACGCGCGGCGTGCTGTTCCTCGAGGACATCATCGAGGAGCTCGTCGGCGAGGTGCAGGACGCGACGCGGCGCCGCTAGGGCCGGTCCTGCTTGTCGAGGTTGAGCACCTCGCCCGCGATGGCCATCTCAGCGGTGCGTCCAGGGTTGAGGAACTGGATGTCGTCGGCGGTGATCCCGAACCTCTCGCCGATGACGTCGAGCACATCACCCGATGCCACGACGTACTCGATCGGCTCGCCGTCGGCGAGACGCACCTCGCCGCTCGCCGCCTCGCGAGTGCCTCCGTCTTCGACCACCAGGCCGGGACGCATGTCGGGCATCGACCATACGAACGGTGCGCGCGCGACGACGGTGCGGGCGCATCCGTTCTCGTCCCGGTCCTGCTGGATGAACTGTCCGAGAACGGCGCCGTCGATCCAACTCGGATCCTCGCCGCCGAGGTGCGGGCCGAGCTCCCCGATGTAGGTTGTCGCGTCGGTTCCGGTCAGGTCGAGGGACCCGATGATCCCCATGGCGAACCGGTCGAGGCAGGTGAGGTGCGGATCGACCGGATACGGGCTGAAGAGCAGCTCCCAGTTGCCCTGCCGGTCCGTCGAGAAGTCGGAGATGACGATGTCGTATCCGCCGCGTGCGGCGGCGGTCACCCTCACCGTGCCGCTCGTGCCCTCAGCAGGGTCGAACGTCCCGACCGCGAGCTCGGTGCCGGGCACGATCGTCGGCACGGGGGTCGGCGTCGGATCCGACGGTGCGGCACCGTCGGCGGAACCTCCCGCCGTGCATGCCGTGAGCAGCGCGAGCAGTGGCGGCACCAGCGCCGGAAGGATCCTCATGTCGGAGGAGCGTAGCGGCGTACGGCGGCGGTCGCGCTAGTGCCGCGCCCGCACGTACTGCGGCGGCCAGTAGTCCAGGTGCACCCCGAGCTCGGCGGCGGCGCGCAGCGGGAAGTGCGGGTCGCGCAGCAGTTCGCGCCCGAGCATCACGGCGTCGGCGCGACCCTCGTCGACGACCGCGGCGGCCTGGCGGGCATCCGTGATCAGGCCGACGGCGGTTGCGGGCGCCTCGGCGGCGCTGCGGACGTGCGCGCTGAACGGCACCTGGTAGCCCGGCCCGGTGGTGATGCGCTGATGCGCGACGAGCCCGCCGGAGGAGATGTCGAACAGGTCGGCGCCGGCTTCCACGGCCCAGGTCGCGGCGGTCGAGGTCTGGTGCTCGTCCCAGCCGCCCTCCGCCCAGTCGGTGGCCGAGAACCGCACGAGCAGGGGCACGCCGTCGCCGATCGCCGCGCGCACCGCGTGCACGGTCTCGAGCAGCACGCGGGCGCGGCCCTGCAGGTCGCCGCCGTACCGGTCGTCGCGGGCGTTCGACAGGGGGGACAGGAACTCGTGCAGCAGGTACCCGTGCGCGGCGTGGATCTCGATCAGCTCGAATCCCGCGCCGATGGATCGCACCGCGGCCTCGGCGAACACGTCGGGCAGCGCGGCGACCTCGTCGGTGGTCAGCGCACGCGGCGTCGCGTAGCCCTCGAACGCGATGGCCGACGGCGCGACCGGCTCCCAGCCGCCCTGCGCGGCCGGCACGGTGCCGCGCTGCGGTTCCCAGGGGCGGAAGGTGGAGCCCTTGCGCCCGGCATGGGCGAGCTGGATGCCCGGCACGGCGCCCTGGGACCGCACGAACGCGGTGATCCTGCGCCACGCATCCGCCTGCGCGTCGTTCCAGATGCCGGTGTCCTCGGGGCTGATGCGTCCCTCCGCGGTCACGGCGGTGGCCTCGGTCATCACGAGGCCGGCGCCGCCGCGGGCGAACGCGCCGTAGTTCACCAGGTGCCAGTCCACCGGGACGCCGTCGCGGGCATCCACCGAGTACTGGCACATCGGCGAGACCCAGAGGCGGTTGCGCACCTCGACGCCGCGCAGCCGCAGCGGTTCGAACAACCGGGTCACGAGGCGAGACCGCGCAGGAAGGCCGCGAGCCCGTCGACGCCGGTGAAGTGGTGGGCGGTGACGCCGAGCGCAGCCGCCGCATCCGTGTTCTCGACCTTGTTGTCGACGAACACCATGCGCTCGAGCGGAATGCCGAGCGCCTCGGCGACCTCGCGGTAGATCGCCGGGTCGGGCTTCACCGCGTCGAGCTCGGCGCTCACGAACATGCGCTCGAACAGCGCCGCCATCGGCGAGGCGCGGAACGGGCCCGCGAAGTCCCAGCCGGCGTTCGACAGCAGCGCCAGGCGGGTGCCGCCCTCGTGCAGCTCCTCGAGCAGGTCGAGGGTGCCGGGCTCGGTGCTCCACCAGCTGCGGAAGTCGGCGACCCAGAGCGCGTGGATGCGCGACACGCTCCATCGCGCGCCGACCTCGTCGGCGAGCAGCTGCCAGTACGACAGCACGTCCAGGCGGCCCTGGTCGAGGTCGAGGCGGTGTCGCCAGTACGACGCCCAGAACGCCTCCGGGTCGGCGCCCGCGAGCGCGAGCAGCGCGTCCTTGTCCGCCTCGGAAGGGGAGCGGGAGATCACCTCCCCGTAGTCGAAGACGACGACGCGGTCGGGGATGCTGATGGCCACCTCCCCAAACTATCGTGAGGGGATGCGATGGACGCCGGCCGACGCCGCGACGATGCTGCGGCCGCCCGCCGAGGAGGACGACAAGTACTCGCGCGGCGTGCTGGGCGTGCGGACCGGCTCGGAGATGTACCCGGGTGCCGCGGTGCTGAGCGTCGAGGCGGCGCTGCGCACCGGCGTCGGCATGGTGCGCTACCTCGGCCCGCAGCGCGCGGCCGACCTCGTGCTGCAGCGTCGTCCCGAGGTGGTGACCGCGGACGGCCGGGTGCAGGCGTGGCTGCTCGGCAGCGGCATGGATGCCCAGGCCCGCGACACCGCGCCGTTGCTGGCCGCGCTGCGCCAGGGACTGCCGACCGTGCTCGACGGCGGGGCGCTGGACCTGCACGACCGCGCGAGCGGGCCGCTCATCCTGACGCCGCACCATCGCGAGCTGTCGCGCATCGTCGGTGCGGACTCCGCGGCCATCACCGCGGAACCGGAGCGCTGGGCGGTGGCGGCCGCCGAGGCGCTCGGCGCCACCGTGCTGCTGAAGGGGCACACGACGTTCGTCGCCGGCGGCGGGGAGCTGCTGACGGTGAGCGAGGCCACACCGTGGCTGGCGACCGCCGGCGCCGGGGACGCGCTCGGCGGCATCCTGGGCGCCCTGCTGGCGACGGCGGGCGAGGAGCCCGACACCGTGCGCATCGCGGCGACGGCGGCGGTCGTGCACGGTCTGGCGTCGCAGCGGGCGAGCGCCGGTGGGCCGCTGACGGTGCTCGATCTGTGCGCGGCGGTGCCCGCGGTGATCGCGGACCTGCTCGCCGGCGCGTGACCGCCGGGCGGATGCCGCGGCTCGCGTCCCACACCGAGGCGGACATCCGCCCCTGCATGCAGCGATGCCCTCGGATTCAACGTGAGGGTGAGGGCGGGTCAGAGGACCCGGGCGAGGAACTCTCGGGTGCGGGCCTCGCGCGGGGCGCCGAACACCTGCGCCGGCGTGCCCTGCTCGGCGATGACGCCGCGGTCGAGGAACACCACCCGGTCGGCGACGTCGCGCGCGAACGCCATCTCGTGGGTAGCCATCACGATGGTGGTGCCGTCGGCCTTCAGCTCGCGCACCAGTTCGAGCACCTCGCCGACCAGCTCCGGGTCGAGGGCGCTGGTCACCTCGTCGAGCAGCAGCAGCTCCGGGCTGCCCGCGATGGCGCGCACGATCGCGGCGCGCTGCTGCTGGCCGCCGGAGAGCCGGTCGGGGAAGGCGCGGGCGAAGTCGGCCAGCCCGATGCGCGCGAGCAGCTCGAGACCGCGAGCCTCCGCGTGCCCGCGGTCGACGCGGGCGACGTGCCGCAGCGCGAGGGTCACGTTGTCGAGCACGCTGAGGTGCGGGAACAGGTTGTAGTGCTGGAACACCACGCCGATGCGGGCGCGGATCGCATCGGCATCCTCGCGCGGGTCGGTGATGTCCCGGTCGCGCAGCAGGATGCGCCCGTCGTCGACCCGCTCGAGCAGGTTGATCGTGCGCAGCAGGGTCGACTTGCCCGAGCCGCTCGCGCCGATCAGCGCGACGACCTCGTGCTCGGCGACGTCCAGGTCGATGCCCCGCAGCACCTCGCTGCCGCCGAACGACTTGCGCACGTCCTGAAGGCGCAGCACGGCGCTCATACGATCCCGCCGATCTGCTCGCGGGCGCGCAGCCGTGCGGTGTACCAGTCGGTGAGCCGGATGAGCGGCAGCGCGAGCAGCACGAAGAGCAGCCCCGCAACGACGTACGGGGTGAAGTTGTAGAACTGCGAGGTCACGATCTGGGCACCGCGCACGGCATCCACCGCTCCGAGCACCGAGATCAGCCCGACATCCTTCTGCATGGCGACGAAGTCGTTCATGAGCGCCGGGGTGACCTTGCGCACCGCCTGCGGCAGCACCACGAGCCGCATCGTCTTGCCATGGCTGAGGCCCAGCGAGCGGGCGGCGAGCCGCTGCGACGGATGCACGGCCTCGATGCCCGCGCGGAACACCTCCGACACGTACGCCGAGTACACCAGCACGATGGCGATCGTGCCCAGCACCTCCGAAGGGATGCGCGGACCGCCGGACCCGATGAGCCCGGGGATCCCGAACCCGACCAGGAACAGCACGATGATGAGCGGCATGCCGCGGAACAGGTCGGTGTACGCGGTCGCCAGCGCGCGCAGCGGGAAGAACACGGGAGACCGCAGCGTGCGGATGCCCGCGACCGCGATCGAGAGCACGAGCACGCTCACGGCGGCGACGAGCAGCACCCTCAGGTTGAGCAGGAAGCCGTCCCACACCCTCGGGAGCGCCGCGACGAACACCTCGGGGTCGAAGAAGGTCTGCTGCACCCGTGCCCAGCCGGGCGTGTTGATGAGCGTGAACCAGACCACCACCGCGAGCGCCAGCGTGCTGGCGAGGCTGATCAGCACGGACCGCAGCCCCTGGCGACGACGGAAGGCCCGGCGCTCGAGCTCGAGCTCGCTCGGCTGCCGGGCCTCCGTCTGGTTCACGCGTTCGACGGTACCGGTTACTGCAGCACGGGCGCGTCGCCCGCGTCGGCCAGCCACTCGGCGGCGATCGCGTCGAGCGTGCCGTTGTCGCGCAGCGCGTCGACGGCGGCCGTGACGTCCTCGGTGAGCGGGCTGTCCTTCGGCAGCACGAGGCCGAACTCGTCGCCGCCCTCGGACGACTCCGGCAGCTGGCCCACGATGACGCCCTCGGTCAGCTCGACTCCGGTGAGGTAGAACGCGGTGGGCAGGTCGACGACGATCGCGTCGACCTGGCCGTTCTCGAGCGCGAGCTTCGCGTCGTCGTTGGTGTTGAACACCTGCACGCCGGCGGTGGGCTGGATGGTCGCCTCGGCGGCCTCGAAGCTCGTGGTGCCGGTCTGGGCGCCGATGAGCAGGCCCTGCAGGTCGGCGATGCTGGTCGCGTCGGCGGCGGGGGAGGCCGCGGTGGTGATGACGACCTGGGTGGTCTCGTAGTACGGCGAGCTGAAGTCGACGTTCTGCGCCCGCTCCTCGGTGATCGAGAACTGCTGCAGGTTGAAGTCGAAGTCCTTCGGGCCCGGCGCGATGGCCTCGTCGAAGGTGGTGCGCACCCACACGACGTCCTCGGCGGCGAAGCCGAGCTCCTCGGCGACGGCGTACGCGACGGCCGCCTCGAAGCCCTCGCCCGTCTCGGGCGCGTCGTCGATGACCCACGGGTAGTACGCCGGCTCGCCGGTGCCGATGGTGAGCTTGCCGTCGGTGACGTAGTCGGAGGCGGGCTCGCCGCCGTCGCCGCCGGAGGGCGAGCAGGCCGCGAGCGACAGCGCGGTGACGGCCGCGGCGGCGGCGGTGAGCAGGATGCGGGATCGGGACATGGGGTTCTCCTTCGGAGAGGCTGCTGTGTGGCTCCCATTCTCCGCGCACCGCCGTCACCCGGCGAAACCGTGTGGCGCCGTGTTACTACGCTGGGCGCATGCCCCGGGTCGCCGCGTTCGCGCGCACCCCGTTCGCCCTCTGGCTCGCCTTCGTGCTGGTGCACCTGTGGCTGGGCTGGATCAACCTCGTCGACACCGTCTCGCTGCCGCTCGGCGACGTGACGCTGGTGTACCGGTTCTGGATGGACCAGGCGTTCCAGCACGGCGTGATCGTCGGCGTCGACACGATGTGGGTGTACCCGGTGGTGGCGCTAGTGCCGATGGCGATCGCCTACCTGTCGGGGCCCGACTGGTACGGCAGCACCTGGCTGACGATGGTGCTGCTGCTGAATGCGGTGGCGTTCGGCGTGCTGACCGGATGGGGTCGCTCCCGGCAGCGACTCGCCGTCGGGTGGTGGTGGGTCGCCTTCCTCCTCCTGCTCGGCCCGATCGCGCTGGCCCGCATCGACGCGGTGACGGTGCCGCTCGCCATCATCGGGATGCTGGTGCTGGCGACCCGGCCCTGGCTCGCCGGTGTGCTGCTCACCGTCGCCGCGTGGATCAAGGTGTGGCCGGCGGCGCTGGTCGGGGCGGCCGTGCTGGCGCTGCGCGACCGGCTGCAGGTGCTCGCCGCGGCGCTGCTGACGACGGCGGTGGTGCTGGTGACGGCGCTGCTGATCGGCAGCGGCGGCAACGTGCTGAGCTTCATCAGCCAGCAGACCGGGCGGCAGCTGCAACCCGAGTCGCCGGTCGCCACCATCTGGATGTGGCTGGCCCGCGCCGGCGTCGACGGCGCCAGGGTGGTCTACGACCGCGGCATCCTCTCCTACGGTGTCGAGGGTCCGGGAGCCGATGTCGCCGCCGCGCTGATGACGCCGCTGCAGCTCGCGGCCGCGCTCGCCGTGATCGGGCTCGCGCTGTGGCGGCTGCGGCGCGGCGCGGATGCTGCCCGGCTGCTGCCGCCGCTCGCCCTGGCGTTCGTGCTGGTGCTGATCGTCTTCAACAAGGTGGGGTCGCCGCAGTTCATCTCGTGGCTGGCGGCGCCGGTCATCCTCGGCCTGGTGACGCTCGGCCGCGCCTACCGGGTGCCGGCTGTGCTGGCGCTCATCATCGCGGCGCTGACGCAGGTGGTCTACCCGTACCTCTACATCGAGCTGCTCTCGCTGCAGCCCGCGATGCTCGTCGTGCTCACGGTGCGCAACCTGCTCGAGCTCGTGCTGCTCGGCTGGGCGGTGTCCGCGGTGGCGCGGGCCGGCGCCGTCCAGCCCTCGGCGGTCGAGCCGGCGCGTGCCAGGCTGGGAGCATGATCGTCGCATTCTCCGTGGCCCCGTCCGGCGGGGTCGACGGCTCCGACTCCGTGCACGATGCCGTGGCCGCGGCCGTGCGGGTGGTCAGGGAGTCGGGCCTGCCGAACCGCACCTCGTCGATGTTCACCGAGATCGAGGGGGAGTGGGATGAGGTCTTCGACGTGGTGAAGCGCGCGACGGATGCCGTGGCCGCGTTCGGCACGCGCGTCTCGCTGGTGCTGAAGGCCGACATCCGCCCCGGGCACACGGGTGAGCTCGACGGCAAGCTGCAACGCCTCGAGGAGGCGCTGCGCGACCAGCCCTCCGCGTAGGATCGATCCGCTCGACGGCGAGCGCCCAGTCCCGCCCTCGAGCCGATCGGCCCCCATGCAGCAGCTCAGCCCCGCCCGCGTCCGCCTCGCTCTGCTCGCGCTCGCGCTC
>DATMVL010000068.1:0-10385 GCA_035563175.1 Rhodoglobus sp.
GCGCTGGTCGGCGAGACGGTCGCCGACCAGCAGCAGTGGGCCTTCCACCGGCGCAAGCACGCGGGCGGGCCGGAGTTCCGGCCGCGCTTCCTGCAGTCCGGCCTCTGGCGGTACTCGCGCCACCCCAACTTCTTCTTCGAGCAGGCGCAGTGGTGGCTGTTCTTCCTGTTCGGCGCGATCGCCGCCGGCTCGCTGCTGCAGTGGACGGTGCTCGGCGCGGTGCTGCTCACGGCGCTGTTCGCCGGTTCGACCGCGTTCACCGAGTGGATCACCCGCGGCAGGTACCCGGAGTACGCCGAGTACCAGCGCAGCACCTCCGCGATCGTGCCGTGGTTCCCGCGGCGCAGCCGGGTCACGGCGACCGCATGACCGCGGCGTGGCGGCCCGGCCGGTCGTCACCCGGGGTTAGCGTGGAGGGCATGTCGTGCATCCGCTTCAACACCCCGGCGCAGCGCAAGCAGATGGCGGCGATGGCGCCGGCGATGCTCAGCGCGGAGGAGGCGGCGTCGCTGCACCGCTCCCCGGAGATGACGGACAGCAAGATCGCCCGGCTGCGCCTGCTCGCGCAGCACGAGAACCCGAAGATCCGCGAGCGGGCCGCGCTCGACGCGCACACCCCTGAGGACGTCATGCTCACGCTGGCGAGGGATGCGGACGAGGGCGTGCGCTCGTGCGTCGCCCGCAACGAGGCCACGTCGTGCGACATCCTGCGCTCGCTGGCCGACGACCCGTCGGAGCGCGTGCGCGGCTTCCTCGCGCTGAACTACTTCGTGCCCGAGGATGCGATGGCCCGGCTGGCCGAGGACGGCAGCCGCACGGTGCGCGACCTGGTGCGCTGGAAGAGCGACCTCGCCGTCTCGGTCTGATCCGCGATGGCCGTGCGGGTGGACGCCTGGTTGTGGGCGGTGCGGGTGACGAAGACCCGCTCGGCCGCGACGGCCGCCTGCAAGGCCGGCCACGTGCGGGTGAACGACGAGCGCGCCAAGCCGGCGCAGAGCGTGAGCCCGGGCGACGAGGTCCGCGTGCGGCTCGGCGGCCTCGAGCGGATCCTCGTGGTGCGGCAGGAGCTCGTCAAACGGGTGGGCGCGCCGATCGCGGTGACCGCCTACGAGGACCTCACTCCCGCTCCCCCGCCGCGCGAGGAGGTCGCACTGGCGGTGACGCGCGACCGCGGCGCCGGGCGCCCGACGAAGCGCGACCGTCGCGAGATCGAGAGACTCAGGCGACGCGATTAGGGTTCCTCCCATGGGACGGCTGACGGAGGTGTGGCGCTCGCGCCTGCTCACCACGCTCTCCGGTGAGCCGGACGGCCGTCCGCGCTGGGTCGAGCGCATCGCCGAGGGCGACGACGCGGGGTACTTCGGCCCCGGTTCGGCGGCGTGGGCGGTGCACGGCGGCATGCCGACCCTCGTGGCCGGCATCCGGGCGCTGCTCATGCAGACCCTGCACCCGGGCGCGATGGCTGGCGTGCACGACTGGTCGCGATACCAGCAGGATCCGCTCGGGCGGCTCTCGGGCACCATCCAATGGCTGGTGACCGTGACGTTCGCCAGCACGGCGAACGCGCGTGCGGAGTCGGGCCGGGTCGCGAAGTACCACGACCGCGTGCGCGGCACCTACCTCGACGCGACCGGGGCCGAGCGCCCGTACTCGGCCGGCGATCCGGAGCTGCTGTCGTGGGTGCACCTGGTCTTCACCGACGCCTTCCTCGGCTGCCACGAGCTGTGGGGCGGTCCGATCCCCGGCGGCGCCGACGGCTACGTGCGCGAGTGGGCGACCGCCGGCGAGCTGGTGGGCGTCGCCGGTCCGCCGCGCAGCAGGCGGGAGCTGCTGGACCAGTTGGATGCGTTCACTCCGGCCCTGAAAGCGGACGAGCGCGTCGCCGAGGCGGTGCGGTTCATCCGCAACCCCCCGCTCGCGCCGGCGATGATGCCGAGCTACCGGGTGCTGTTCGCCGGCGCTGTCGCCTCGCTGCCCAAGCGGTACCGGCGGATGCTCGGCCTGCGCCGGTCGCCGCTGCCCGTGGTCACCGCGACCCGCGTCATGCTGTGGGCGGCGGGCTCGCTGCTGGGTCGCCGGTCGACGTCGGAGGACGCGGCGCGGGCCCGGATCGCCCGCGTGGAGCAGACGGCGGTCGGACCGGCTGCCTAGGCTTTCGAGCATGGCCCACGGCATCGTCCCCCCATACCTGCTCATCCGCATCGCCCGGCTCGACGAGCCCCGGTACGCCGCCGCCGCCGAGGCCGCCGCGAACGCGCTGCGGCTGGATGCGCCGCTGCGCGCGGTGCGGATGACGCTGAGCATCGGCGAGGACGACACCCTGGTCGCGGAGTTCGAGGACCGAGCCAACCGCACCGTCTACGACGCGGACAACCGCGAGGAGCTGCCGGGCCGGGCGGTGCGCGGCGAGGGCGACGGCCCCGTCGGCGACCTCGCGGTCGACGAGGCGTATGACGGGCTGGGGGCCACGTTCACGTTCTTCTCCGAGGTGCTGGGCCGCAACTCGATCGACGGCTCCGGACTGCCGCTGGATGCCACCGTGCACTTCGGCCGCCTGTACGACAACGCGTTCTGGGATGGCCGGCAGATGGTGTTCGGCGACGGGGACGGGGAGATCTTCGGCCGGTTCACCGGTTCGCTCACCGTCATCGGGCACGAGCTCGCCCACGGCGTCACCCAGTACACCGCGAACCTGGAGTACCAGGGCCAGTCGGGGGCGCTGAACGAGTCGCTCTCCGACGTGTTCGGCGCGCTCGTCGAGCAGTACGCGCTCGGGCAGACGGCGGCCGAGGCGAGCTGGCTCATCGGCGCGGGCCTGTTCACCGAGGAGGTGGCGGGCGCCGCCCTGCGCTCGATGAAGGCGCCGGGCACGGCCTACGACGACGACGTGCTCGGCAGGGACCCGCAGCCGGCGCACATGCGCGACTACATCGACACCGAGGACGACAACGGCGGCGTGCACCTCAACTCAGGCATCCCCAACCGCGCGTTCTATCTTGCGGCGACCGCGCTGGGTGGATCAGCCTGGGAGGTGGCCGGCCGCATCTGGTACGACGCGCTCGGCGGGCAGCTCGAGCGCACCGCGGACTTCGCCGCGTTCGCGGCGTCGACGCTGACCGCGGCGGCACCGTACGGAGACGACGCCGTCACCGCGGTGCGGGAGGCCTGGGAGGGAGTCGGCGTGCACCATGGCTGAGACCACGGTGGTCGTGCGGGTCGTGCGCAGCGGCGGCTTCGCCGGGCTGCGGCGCGAGTGGCGCGCCGAGGGCGACCGGGACGAGTGGATGCCCCTGGTCGACGCCTGCGACTGGCGCGACGTGCGCCCCGATCCCTCGTCCCGCGACCGCTACCTCTGGCGCATCGAGGTCACCGCGCCGCGGCTGCGCCGCAAGGCGGACGTACCGGACGGCACGCTCGTGGGGCCCTGGCGGGCGCTCGTCGACCGGGTGCAGCAGGCCGGCGAGCCGACCCGCCCTCAGCCCTCCGGCGGCGTGTCGGGCTGAGCCGCCCGCCGGGTGCGGCGAGGTGCCGGCTCCGCCGCGAGCCCCTCGCCGATCGCGCGGCCGGTGGCACGCCCGGTGACGATCTCCGAGACGTCGACGCCGACCAGGTCCTTGAGTATCTGGTTCACGGTGGTGAGCTGCGCGGCCACGTTCTGGCCGACCTGCTGGGTGCCGTCGCCGTCCGACGAGATGACGGTCACGTTGCCGATGGCGGCGAGCGGCTCGGATGCGGCGCGCACGATCGCCGGCAGCTGGCCGATGACCTCCTGGCGGAGCAGGTCGCCCGCACCGGCCGCCAGAGCGTCGGCCTTGGCCTTCGTGGCGTCGGCCTCCGCGGCGCCCCTCGCGCGGATGGCGGCGGCCTCGGCATCACCTTCCGCGGCGAGCGCGTCGGCGGCGGCGATGCGGCGGTTCTTCTCCGCGACGCCTTCGGCCTCGAGCGCCTCTGCCGCGCTGCGACGACGATTGCGCTCCGCGACGCCCTCGACCTCGATGGCCTCGGCGGAGCTGCGACGCGCGTCGCGGTCGGCGTTCGCCTTCGCGACCGCGGCCGCGGCATCCGCCTGCGCCTTCTTCTCCATCGCGTACGCCTCGGCGTCGGCGACCGCGCGGATCTCGGCATCGAGCTCCTGCTTGCGGAGCCCGACGCGCTTGCCGGCGGTGACCTCCTGCTGGGCGACGACCTCCTGCTGGGCGATGGCCTCGGCGAGCGGCGCGGCCGCGGCGGCCTCGGCGCGCGCCTTGTCGGTCTCCTTCTGGATCTCGGCGTTGCGCAGGTCGAGGGTGCGCTGCGCCTCGGCGACGGCCTGGTCCGCGGCGATGCGGGCCTGCTCGCTCTGACGGCGGGCATCCGCCTCGGCGATCTCGGCGACCTGCTTCACCCGGGCGGCCTCGGCGCGGCCGAGGTCCTTGATGTAGCCGTTGTCGTCGTCGATCTCCTTGATCTGCAGGGTGTCGATGGTGAGACCCTGCACGTCGAGGGATTCGCGGACCGCTTCGAGCACCTGGCCCTGCAGCGCCTGCCGGTTCGTGATGATCTCGGTGACCGTGAGCTGGCCGACGATGGAGCGCACCGAGCCGGAGAGCACCTCCTCCGTCGACGACTCGATCTGGTCCTGCTGGTTGAGGAAGCGCTGGGCGGCGGCGCGCACCATCGACTCCGAGCCGCCCACCTTGACGACCGCGACCGCGTTGACGCGGATGGTGATCGCGTCGCGGGTCTGGGCGGTCGCCTGCACGTTGAGCTGCCGGCTGCGCAGGCTCAGCTTGAAGTGCGCCTCGACGATCGGCTTGACGAAGACCCGCGAGCCGAACACGACGCGCTGGCCGGCATTCTCGGTCTCGAGCTGCCCCTGCTTCAGCGCCTTCTGCCGGGAGGTGACGATGATCGCCTCGTCGGGCTTGGCGACCTTGATGCCGCGCAGGAAGACGATGACGATGATGAGGACGACGAGGACGGCGACGGCGATGCCGCCGATCAGCACGGGGTCGAACGGAAGCGGCATGCCCGCAGACTACCGGGTCAGAGTGGCGTGCTGACGCTTCCTCGCCTCCGCGAGACCCAGACCGCGCCCGCAGCGGTGACGCAGATGATCATCGCGATGAGGAGCACGTAGAACGCGATCGTGAAGGCGTTGTTGTCGGGCAGGTACGGGTTGAGAAAGGGGTACGGGTACCAGAACGGCTCCCCCGTGAGCTGGCCGGGGGTGAACGGACCGCGGATCAGCGTGTAGACGACCCATACCAGCGGGAATACGACGACGCCCCGGATCGCCTTCCACTCCAGTCGCCGGCGACCGGGTGCGAACAGCCAGTCGGCCAGCAGCACCACCGGGCCGACGACGTGGAGGACCTCGTTCGACCACGGGAGGGTGCTGCCCTGCGGCAGCTCGATGTTGCGCAGCAGCAGGTTGTAGACGACGCCGGTGACGACCATGTACGTGACCACGGCGACGCGCAGGTGCGCGAACCACGAGGGCTCGAGCCCGGGCCGCAGCACGAGCACGCCGCCGATGAGCAGCACCACGACCGAAGCCGCGTTCGAGTCGATGGTGAAGAAGCTGAAGAAGTTGAGCACCTGCAGGGGGATGCTCGCTCCCTCGCGCACCCAGATGCCGGCGCTGAGCATCAGCTGGCCGACGATGGCGGCGACGATGGCGGCCGCGCCGGCGAACCGGAGCACGGAGTAGAGGATCCTCACGGTCCGCATGCTAGCGGCGACCGGCCGGGCTACGGTGGAACGGTGGCGGAGCAACGGCCGGAGCGTCCCCTCACGGTGATCATCGCGTTCGTCGCGAACGTGCTCGTCGCGGCCGCGAAGACGGCCGCGGCGGTCGTCACCGGCTCAGCGTCGATGCTCGCCGAGGCAGCGCACTCCTGGGCGGATGCCGGCAACGAGGTGTTCCTCATCATCGCGGACCGGTCGGGCGCGAGAGCGGCGGATGCGGCGCATCCGACCGGCTACGGCCGCGACAGCTACGTCTGGTCGCTCTTCGCCGCCGTGGGTCTGTTCACCGCCGGCTCGGTGGTCTCGGTGCAGCACGGCATCACCGAGCTGCTCGACCCGGAGCCCGCCGCCGACTACGGGGTGGCGTACCTCGTGCTCGGCATCGCCGCGGTGCTCGAGGGCCTCTCGTTCGCCCAGTCGGTGGTGGCCGCTCGACGGGACGCCGCCCGGTTCCGGCGCCGCACGCTCGACTACGCGCTCAACGGCTCGAATCCGACGCTGCGGGCGGTGCTGGCCGAGGATGCGGCTGCGCTGACCGGCCTCGCGATCGCGTTCTCGGGCATCCTGCTGCACCAGCTCACCGGCGACCCGGTGTACGACGCGATCGGCTCGCTGCTCATCGGCGTGCTGCTCGGCGTCGTCGCCATCGTGCTCATCACCCGCAACCGCCGGTACCTGGTCGGTGAGGTGCCGATCCCGTCGGTGCGCGCCGATGTCGGGCGCGCACTGCTCGAGCTGCCGGAGGTGGAGCGGCTCACCTACCTGCACCTCGAGTTCGTGGGGCCGGCTCGGCTCTCCGTGGTCGCGGCGGTCGACCTGGCGGGCGATGCGAGCGAGCATGACGTCGCGCAGCGCCTGCGAGATCTCGCGCGCCAGCTGGAGCAGAACGAGGTCGTCGGCTCGGCGGTGCTCACGCTCTCGACGCGAGATGAGCCGTCACTGACTTTCTGACGGGCGGGGCCACGTGTACGGCAGGTCGTGCGGCACGTCCGGGAAGAACCGCCCGTAGTGCTCCGCGTCCTTGCGCAGCAGGTTCGATTGGTGCGACCGGTGGAACTCCGGGTCGCCCAACCACGGCGGCAGCTCGAGCTGGTCCTGCGACAGCGCGTCGACCTCGGGCGCGAACAGCAGCAATTGGGGCCGTACCGTGTCGCCGTGCCCGCCGGCGATCCACGCGTCCGTGACCACGAGCCCGTACTTCGTCAGGGCCGGCACGTGCCCGCGCCACATCTTCGCGGCGGGATGATGACGCCAGCCGTAGCCGGGCACGGTGAGCGCCCGCAGCACCTGCAGCGTCTCGACGCGCTGCTTGCCGAGGCGGGCCCGGTCGAGCACCGCCGCGGATTCCGCGAACGACGGGTAGGGCAGGAAGGTCTGCATCAGCCCCGGTCGCCGACGATCACTTGCTGAAGGCCTCACGCTGCGTCGTCTCGTCGGCGACGCGGATGCCGTACCGGTAGGCGAGCTCGCCGCCGAGCGTGCCGGAGACGGCGACCGCGAGGATCGCCACGACGCTCAGCACGATGCCCGCGACGCTCGCATCCTCGTACCCGTGAGCGATCCGCACCGCGAGGCTGATCGAGAACAGGACGATCGCCACGGTGTTGAACCCGGCGTGGATGAGGGCGACGCGCTTGGCCTTCGTGCCGCGGCGCAGGGTGCTGTAGTCCATGAGCCCGGTGATCGCGGCGAGCACGGCACCCGCGATGCCGATGCCGATGAGCCACACCGCCCCTCGCGAGAACGCCTCGGTGTCGCCGGTGATGCCGGCGACGATGTCGAACACGAGGCTCGCCGTCCACGCTCCGATCGGGATGGTGATCAGCAGGGCGTGGAACGGGTGCCCGTACGGGCCGGCCAGGATGCTGCGGGGCCGCTTCGATTCGCGGAGGGCGCTCTCGTCGATGGTCATGATTCCTCCTCGGTCAGCGGCGCTTCAGCAGGGACCGCACGATCACGGTGCCGACACCCGCGGCGAGCACCCAGGGACCGGCGATCAGGATGGGGTCGATCCAGGCGTGGCGCTGGTCGACTCGGCCGCGCCGCGAGCGCAGGCCGTGATGCTTGAACTCGGCGACGACGCCCGTCTCGGTGATCGGGTTGTCGGGCCGCAGGGTGAGGAACGACGCGAGGTGGCTCTCGATCGCGTCGACCCGGTCGCCGGCGACGAGCAGCAGCCAGTGCGCTGCACGACCCTCGCTGAACCGGGTGTAGGCGTAGCGGCGGATCACGCCCGAGAGGCCCTTGAGCGGTTGGGCGGTGCCGAACACCGGCGGCAGGATGCCGTGCTCGATGGACTTCTCGCGGGGGTAGGGCTCCTCCTGCCGCTCCGGGAAGTCCCAGTGGGCGCCGCTCGCGGCGGGGTCGAAGCGCTCCCGCGGCACGGCGGGGCGATCCTTCTTGTCGGCGTCGGCGCCCCACCCCGGGATGGCGGCGCGCAGCTCCTCGCTGCTGCGGACTGGCTTGGGGGCGTCGGCGACGTAGGGCAGCATGCGGTCCTCCTAGGCGCTCTGGACGGTGATGACGGGCTTGATGCAGCCGTCGAGCTTGGACGAGAAGATGTGATACCCCTCGGCGATGTGCTCGAGCGGGATGCGGTGGGTCACGATGTCGCTGGGCTTGAAGTAGCCGGCCTTGATGTGCTCCAGCAGTCGCGGCCACTGCCGCTTCACCGGAGCCTGGTTCATCCGCAGCGTCAGACCCTTGTTGAGCGCGTCGCCGAACTTCACGGCGCTGAAGATCGGGCCGTAGGCGCCCATCACCGAGACGGTGCCGCCCTTGCGCACCCCGTCGATGGCCCAGTTCAGCGCGATCGGTGAACCGCCCTGCAGCTTGAGCTTGGCGCTGGTGACGTGCTGGATGAAGTTGCCGTCGGCCTCGGCGCCCGCCGCGTCGATGGCCCGGTCGAACCCGAGGTAGTCGGTCATCTGCTTCATCAGCAGCACGACGTCCTTGTGCTCGGCGAAGTTGACGGTCTCGGCGTGCGCGAACTCCCGAGCCTTGGCGAGCCGGTACTCCAGGTGGTCCATCACCACGACCCGGCCCGCACCCATGAACCACGCGGACCGCGCCGCGTACAGCCCGACCGGTCCGGCGCCGAACACCACGACGGTGTCGCCCTCCTCGATGTCGGCGAGCTGCGCGCCGAAGTAGCCGGTCGACAGCGCGTCGGTCATGACCAGCGCATCCTCGTCATGCAGCCAGTCGGGGATCACCATCGGGCCGACGTCGGCGAAGGGCACCCGCACGTACTCGGCCTGACCGCCGTCGTACCCGCCGGTGGTGTGGGAGTAGCCGTAGATGCCGCCAACCGCGGTGGCGTTCGGGTTCACGTTGTGGCAGTTGGAGTACAGGCCGCGGGCGCAGAAGTAGCAGGAGCCGCAGTAGATGTTGAACGGCACCATGACCCGGTCGCCGACCTTCAGGTTGCGCACTGACGAGCCGACCTGGTCGACGACGCCGATGAACTCGTGCCCGAAGGTGTGCCCGACCCGGGTGTCGGGCATCATGCCGTGGTACAGGTGCAGGTCCGATCCGCAGATCGCCGCCATCGAGACCCGCACGATCGCGTCGTTCGGGTGCTCGATGCGTGGGATGTCCTTCTCCTCGACCCGCACCTTGTAGGGGCCGCGGTACACCATCGCCTTCATGCTCGCCACGTTACGGATCGCGCCCGCCGGCGACCTAGGCCTTTCGGATGCGCGGGCACGGTGCTAACGGCGAGGCAGCGCGCGGCGGGCGACCAGCGCCGCCGCACCTGCGACGGCGATCGCCACGGCGGCCCACTTGCGCCGCTCCATCCTCGCCGCGCCGTTCCAGCCGCCCGTGACACCGGAATCCCCGCCGGGTTCGAACAGATTCCCCGAGGTCGTCGGCCCCGGCTGGCGCTTCGACAGATGCGTGTACTCGGTCTGCAGCGCCATCTGCCCTTCGATCAGGCGCGGGGAGATCCGGTGCAGGCGCACCAATGCGCGGCCGAGCACGCCGATGACCAGTTCGGCCTTCGGCGCCGTCGCGGCGCGCACGATCGTCGCGGCGACCAGTTCCGGCGGGTACACCGGCGGCAGGGCGAGCACCCTGCGCCCGGTGTGGTTCGCGGTCTGCGCGAAGAACGGGGTGTCGACCGTGGGCGGCAGCACGGTGCTGACCCGGATGCGCTTCTCCCCCGCCAGCGCCAACTCGGACCGCAGGCTGACGCCCAGCGCCCGCACCGCGGCCTTGGCCATCCCGTACGCGGAGGTGTACGGCTGCGGGATCTCGCCCACGATGGACGCGACGTTCACGAGCACCCCGTGGTGCTGGCGGCGCATCACCTGGAGTGCGGCGCGGGCACCGTGCACGGTGCCCCACAGATCGACGTCGATCACCCGGCGGAACTCCTCGAGCGGCACGTCCAGGAACTCGCCGAACACGCTGACGCCGGCGTTGTTGACCCAGACGTCGAGCCGGCCGAACCGGTCGACGGCGGCCGCCGCGACCGAGTGCATCGCCTCGGGATCGGTCACGTCGCCGGTCACCGCCATGGCCTCACCCCCGGCCCGGATGCACTCGTCGACCGCCGCGTCGAGCGCCTCGCGGTTGCGCGCCGTGAGCACCACCCGGTGACCGGCGCCGGCGAAGGCGATGGCGGTGGCGCGGCCGATGCCGCTCGACGC
>DATMVL010000069.1:0-4227 GCA_035563175.1 Rhodoglobus sp.
GTGCCTGGCGCCCTCTATCTGGTCGCCGCACTGGCGCTCACCGCCGTGGTGACCTGGCAGCTGCTGCCGTTGATCGTGCCCGGCGTCGGTTGCCTGGTGTTCGCGGTGGTCGCCGTCGGAGAGCGCCGGCGCTGAGGGCTCAGACGCCACGGATCCGCTCGGAAGCACAGCATCGACATCGGCGATCGTGCGCACGACCTGCCGGTGCGGCTCGTCATCCGAGGATCGACCATCGCGCGGCCGTGACCGGGTTCAGACGTGGTCGCGCCAGGAGTGCCGCGGCTCGAAGCCGAGGATGCGGCGCGCCCTGTCGATCGAGAGCAGCGTCTCGTTCCGGCCGACTTCGCGTGTGACGGGCACGTCCGGGAACACCTCGGCGATCAGCTCGGCGTTCGGGCGCGACATGACGGTGTCGGCCGCGGCGATGATGAACCGGTCGAACCCGGGAACCGCCACTTCGAGTGCTCGCTGCACGGCCTGGGCTCCGTCGCGGGCGTCGATGTAGCCCCACAGGTTCCATCTGCGCAGCTGGGCGTCGGCATCGAACGCGGGGAAGGCTGCATAGTCCTCCGGGTCCATCACGTTCGAGAACCGCAGCGCCGTGACCGACAGGTCGGGGTGCCAGCGAACGAGTTCGTTCGCCAGCTGCTCCTCGAGTGTCTTCACCAGGGAGTACACCGATTCGGGGCGGGCCGGATACTCCTCGTCGACGGGGATGTACGGCGGCGGCACGTCGAAGGGCAGCCCCAGGACAGTCTCGCTCGACGCGTAGACGATGCGCCGGATGCCGAGCCGGACGGCTGCCCAGAACACGTTGAAGGTCGCCGGCATGTTGTTGTGGAATGTCGCCACGTCGCTGCGGATGCCCGGCGCCGGGATCGCCCCGAGGTGCACCACGGCGTCGATGCCGTCATGTCGATCCCCCACCGAGGTGAAGGCGTCGATCACCTGGCCGTAGTCGGTGAGGTCGACCTGCACGAAGCCGGGGTCGCGTGCACCGGCGATGTCCATGCCGATGACCTCGTAGCCGGCGGTGCGCAGTTCCCTCGCGACGACGCGGCCGAGCTTGCCCGATGATCCGGTGAGAGCGATGCGCATATCTCCAGAGTGGCACGATGCCCGGCATCCGGCGTCGTACACTCGTCGGCGTGAGTGAGACGAGCAGCGGACCGGTCCGCGCGGTGGGCGTTCGAGAGGTCGCCGTCCGCGCGGGGGTCTCACGGCAGACGGTGTCGCGCGTTCTCAACGACCACCCCGAGGTCGCCGTCGACACGAAGGAGCGCGTGCTCGCCGCGATGGCCGAACTCGGCTACCGGATGAACAACGCGGCGAGGGCACTGGGCACGCGCCGGTCTCGCACGATCGGCGTCCTCGCCTCCGACGCCCTGCAGTACGGCCCGTCGCGCAGCATCGCCGCGATCGAGGCCTCCGCCCGTCGGGCCGGGTACTGGGTCAGCGCGGCGTTCGCCGATTCGGGCGACGCGGGTGCGGTGGCCGGCGCCGTCGACCATCTCGTCGGCCAGGGAGTCGAGGGGATCGTCGTCGTCGCCCCGCACGCCCGCACTCTGCAGACCGTCGAGAGGTTGCACGTCGGCATCCCGGTCGTCACCCTGCATGCTGCCGGGTACGGGTCGCACGGGCTCTGGGTCGACCAGACAGCGGGTGCGCGACTCGCGGTCGCCGCGCTCGCCGACGCCGGACACACCCGCATCGCGCATCTGGCGGGGCCTGCCGACTGGCTCGAAGCCGAGTCTCGTGCGTCGGGGTTCGCCGCTGAGCTCGCCGCGAGAGGTCTCGACGCAGGACCGGTCATCGCGGGGGACTGGACAGCCGGATCCGGATACGCAGCGGTCGCCGCGGTGCGAGAGGCGCAGGTCACGGCAGTGTTCGCAGCGAACGACCAGATGGCGCTCGGGTTGCTCGGCGGGCTGCACGAGGCGGGGGTCTCGGTGCCGGGTGAGATCAGCGTCGTCGGCTTCGACGACACCCCCGACTCGGCGTTCTACTGGCCGAAGCTCACCACCGTCCGGCAGGACTTCGACGAGCTCGCCCGGCGCGCGGTCGCCGTCCTGACCGGCGGCCCGGATGCAGCGGCATCCGACCTCACGCCCGTCGCCCCGCAGCTGATCACCCGTGATTCGGTCGCAGCTCCCCGAAGATGAGGCGGCCAAGGCGTTCACAATTCAGGAACGCCGCCCGTTCCCGGACGGATTGCGGCCGGACGGCCCTGTGATTCCGGGAGTGCCAGAGGTGAAGGCCGCCGACTTTCCTGAATTGTGAACGCGCCGCCGCTGTGCCGGCCCCGCCTTGACGCTCACCGCGCCGTCATGACACACTACTGTGACCGGTCACAGTGACCAGACCCTGCACCGATGAGGTATCCGTGAGCAACGAAGCCCCCGCCTTCACCCCCGAGATCGAAGCCGCCGTCGCGCGCGTTCGCGCCGACGTCGCCCGGCTGCACGGCGAGCTCATGCGCTACGGCCTCGTCGTCTGGACCGGCGGCAACGTCTCCGGTCGCGTCCCCGGTGCCGACCTCTTCGTGATCAAGCCGAGCGGTGTGAGCTACGACGACCTCGCACCAGAGAACATGATCCTCTGCGACCTCGACGGCGAAGTGATCCCGGGTTCCGCCGGCAGCGAGCGCTCGCCCTCGAGCGACACCGCAGCCCACGCCTACGTCTACCGCAACATGCCTGACGTGGGCGGCGTCGTGCACACCCACTCGACGTACGCGGTCGCCTGGGCGGCACGCGGCGAGGAGATCCCCTGCGTGATCACCGCGATGGCCGACGAGTTCGGCGGGCCCATCCCGGTCGGCCCCTTCGCGATCATCGGCGACGACTCGATCGGCCGGGGCATCGTCGAAACGCTCAGCGGCCACCGCTCCCGCGCCGTGCTCATGCAGAACCATGGGCCGTTCACGATCGGGGTGAATGCTGCGGATGCCGTGAAGGCGGCCGTGATGGTCGAGGACGTCGCACGCACCGTGCACCTGGCCCGAGAGGCCGGTCCGCTGATCCCGCTCCCGCAGGAGGCGATCGACAGCCTCTTCGACCGGTACCAGAACGTGTACGGGCAGAACACGGACAGCCGCCGATGAGCGCCCGCGACGACATCGCCGCCGGCCGCACGAGCCTCGGCATCGAGCTCGGCTCCACCCGCATCAAGGCCTGCCTCATCGGCAGCGACCCGTCCGAGGTGCTCGCGACGGGATCGTTCGCGTGGGAGAACCGCCTGGAAGACGGCCTGTGGACCTACGACCTCGACGAGGTGTGGCGGGGGCTGCAGCATGCCTATGCCGATCTCGTCGCCGACGCGGACGAGCGTCACGGCATCCGCCCCGACAGATTCGGCGCCATCGGCATCTCGGCCATGATGCACGGCTACCTGGCGTTCGACGCCGCCGGCGACCTGCTCGTGCCGTTCCGCACCTGGCGCAACACGAACACCGGCCGCGCCGCCGACGAGCTCACCGAGCTGCTGGGCGTGAACATTCCGCTGCGGTGGTCGATCGCGCACCTGCACCAGGCCGTCCTCGACGACGAACCGCACGTGCCGCAGCTCGACTTCGTGACGACGCTGGCCGGCTACGTGCACTGGCGGCTCACGGGTGAGCGCGTCCTCGGCGTCGGTGACGCATCCGGCATGTTCCCGATCGACGCGGCGACGGGCGACTACGACGAGCGGATGCTGCGCGCCTACGACACACTCGCCGGCGACCGGCTGCCGACCACAGCGAGGGACCTGCTGCCAGCGGCGCTCCCCGCCGGCGCCGGGGCCGGTACGCTCACCGCCGAGGGCGCGGCACTGCTCGATCCGACCGGCGCGCTGAAGAGCGGCATCCCCCTCTGCCCGCCCGAGGGCGACGCCGGCACGGGCATGGTGGCCACGAACTCCGTCGCTCCCCGCACGGGCAACGTCTCGGCCGGCACCAGCATCTTCGCCATGGTCGTGCTGGAGCGCCCGCTCACCGAGGTGCACCACGAGCTCGACCTCGTCACGACGCCGTCCGGCGACCCCGTCGCGATGGTGCACTGCAACAACGGCGCGAGCGAGCTCGCCGCCTGGGCCGGCCTCTTCACGCGATTCGCCGCGGCCGCGGGGCACCCGGTCGACGATGACGACACAGTGTTCGACGCCCTGTTCCGTGAGGCGCTGGACGGCGAAGCGGATGCCGGCGGCCTGATCGCCTACAACCACCTCGCGGGTGAGCCGATCGCGGGC
>DATMVL010000070.1:0-7457 GCA_035563175.1 Rhodoglobus sp.
CGGCCTCACCGTGAACCTCGGCGACGTCCCCGCCGGAACGTCCTCGACGTTCCTCGTCGTGTACGCCTACCCGGTGGACGGCGGCTACACCACGGCGGCACCGAGCGCATATTTCCCTCCGGGCTTCCAGATCCAGCAGTCCGCGACGATCGACTCCCCGAACGCGACCGCGCCGGTGACCGCATCCGCCACCCCCGTGACCTGGCAGATCGCCATCCCGGAACCCAGCATCGCCAAGGTCGGGCCGGTCTCGGTACGCCCCGACACGAACGTCACGTACACGATCCGCATGGGCAGCGGTTGCTTCGTCTACGGCGGCAGCGGGCGCATCGTCGGCAACGGCTCGCAGTTGTGCGCCGAGTCGTTCACCGTCGTCGACGAGCTGCCGGAACAGGCGGAGTTCGTCTCGGCGACAGGAGGCGGAACCTACAACGCCGATGATCACACCGTGACGTGGACCGGCAGCGGCGTGAACGCCGCCGGCGGCTGGGGCAGCTCGGCGGCAGGCGGCTGGGTGAACCGCGGCACGTACTACCCCCGCACCGTCACGGTGACCTACCCCGCCAGCGCCTTCCCCGAGGCGGGCGGCGGTGCCGACTTCATCGTCCCGGTGACCAACGAGGCAAGCGTCACGATGACGTACCTGGACACCGAGGAGACCACCAAGACGGCGTCGGCCGCCACGACCCACGACGTGGCACGCATCACCCCGTTCGGGCGAGCGACCGGCGGCAAGGAGACCACGTCCGACTATTCGTCCGGCGGACAGCGCTACGTCAACGTGCCGCCCGTCGTGACCGGCATGACGTGCCCGGACGGCGGCAACGACGCCTGGGGTCGGTCGTGCGTTCCCGGCGAGGCGCTCGCGCCGTTCGCCAGCGACCGCAGCAATTACTGGTACGTGGACACCTACAACCGCGGGAACGTGCCCGCATCCGCGGTCGTCGTCGACGACGACCTCGGTGACAGCTCCGCCCGGGTCTACCAGATCGACACCACGGCCACGGTCCCGGCGACGACCATCGATTACGTGATCACGAACGGCACCACCTCGACTCCGGGAACGGCATCCGGTTCCTACACCGCGCCGGCCGGCAGCTGGATCACCTCGGCGACGGTGTCGTCGGGTGCCATCCCCGCCGTCAACGTGCAGCCCTCCGACACCGGCGGCACGCTCTTCCGCGTGTTCTACCGCTACGAGCTTTCCCCCGGGGCGGCGCTCGGCGCATGGCCCAACACGGCCACGGCGACCGTGGCCTACCCCGGCTACCCGGAGCTCGCGCCCATCGTGGTCAACTCCGCGCGTACGGTGACGCTGCGGGCGCTACCCGAGGTCTCGGTGACACCGGCGTTCGGCGCCGCGATCGTGTCGGCCGTGGTCGACGGCGGTGGCCAGGCCGTGCCGGGCAGCGCAGTGACGTATACCGTGCGCGGGGCTACGAGCGGCATCCCCGCTGACGTCCCGGTGTCGCCGCAGTACGTCTTCATCGCACCGCAGGGCTGGGAGATCCAGAACGGCTCCGCCGCCTTCGCCGCGGGATCGGTTCCCCCCGGTGCCGCCTTCGTGTACCGCGATGTGACCATCGGCGGTGTGACACGCCAGGCTGTCATCGCCTCATGGCCGACCGGGACGACCTTCGGCTCGAACGTCACCTGGCCGAACATGACGGTGATCGCGACGCCGACCTACGCGGTGGCGGCCGGAACGAACAGCACCGCCTCCTTCTGGGCGGGCGACTCACTGAACCAATACGGTCCTGACGGCGTCACGTGGGGCGGCCGCGTGATCGACGCGCCCGACGTCGATGCCGACGGCAACACCACTGAGGCCTTCGCCTCTGCGACCAGCAACATCCTCGTCAGCGGCTCCGACCGCATCGACGTGATCAAGGAGATCTGCGTCGAGACGGCGGACGGCTGCAACTGGGTCTCGAACCCCGACATCATCGTCGGTGTCGCCCCGGATGCCGAGGACATCACGTACCGGGTCACGCTGCGCAACGGCGGCAACACGACGCTGTCGAGCATCGTCGGCTACGACATCCTGCCGTTCGTCGGCGACAGCCGCGGCAGCACCTTCGGTGAGACGCTCAACGATGTCACCGCGACCACGGACAACGTGGCCCTGGACTATTCCGACAGCAGCAACCCCTGCCGCGTAGAGGTCGCACCGGGACTCCCGAGCTGTGATCCGGATTGGACCGCAGACGCGACCGGGGCAGCCTCGATCCGTGCCGTCGTCGACGGAGAACTGGCTCCGGGTGCGGAGGCATCCTTCACATTCGCTGCCAACGTCGTCCCGGGTGCTGCCGCTGACGCGGTGGCGTGCAACTCGGTCGCCGTCGACACCGCGAACACCGTGGCTTCCGAGCCGCGACCGGTGTGTGCGACGACGCAGGAGGCCGACCTCGCCATCAGCGTCCCCGATCGGCTGCCGCTGCAGGCGGGACGCCCCGGAGTCGTGCCGTTCACCGTCACCAACCTCGGCGGCTCCGAGGCCGCGCCCGCGACAGTCGAGATCGAGGTGCCGGAGGGCATCCGCATCACGAGCCTGACGCCGGCCGGCTGGTCCTGCGAGGCCTCTGAGACGGCGCCGGACGGTTCGGTCGTCGGACCGGTGACGCTGACCTGCGACGCGGTGACCGAGACCGGCGCCCTTCGGATGCTGGCGCTGGACGTGCCGAACGCCCTCGACCTCCCGGCCGTCATCCCCGACGAGGCCCTGGTCGGGGACGACACCTGCTTCCCCGCGACGGTGTCGGGCCTGATGTCCGACCCCGCGCTCGGGAACAACGAGGACGCCGCGTGCTTCGCGGTGCTGGCAGGCGATGCTCTCATCGGCGTGACCAAGGATGACGGCCTCGACGAGGTGCGCATCGGCGACGAGATCACCTACTCGATCGACGTGAGCAACCTGCTCGCCGGCGAGTCCCTCGAATCCGTCACCATCACGGACGTGCTGCCTGCCAACCTCGGGTTCGTGTCGGCCAGCGCCGGCGGCTCGGTCACCGATCAAGGCGACCCGGACGTCGACGGCAACCTCCCCGGCGGCACGGTGACGTGGACCCTCCCCTCGCTCGCGCCGGCAGGAGAGCCCGGCGCCGACGGCGACGCAGGCGAAGGCGCGGCCGGTTCGGAGCAGACCGTCACCGTCACGGTGCGAGTGCTGCAGGCCGCTGAGTCCACCGACGAGATCGTGAACGAGGCAGCTGTCTCCGCTGTCGACCCGGCGAACCCCGACGTGCAGCTCACCGACTCCGACGGCGACACGGACGCGCTCCTGCGCGCCCCCGCCATCCAGCTGGTCAAGTCGGCGAGCCCGACGACGGTCAGCGCGGTGGGTGATGCGGTCTCGTATGAGTTCCTCGTCACCAACTCGGGCGACGTGACCCTGACCGATGTCGCGGTGACCGAGACCGCGTTCAGTGGAACAGGCGCCGAGCCCGAGATCGTCTGCCCGGCGGACACACTCGCACCAGAGGAGTTCGTCACGTGCACCGCCTCGTACGAGGTGACGCAGGCCGACCTCGATGCCGGTGTGGTGTCGAACACCGCGACCGCGACCGGAACCGCGCCGGAGGGCCTGGACGCTCCTGTCTCCATCCCCTCGACCGCCGTCGTGACGGCCGATCTCACCGCCACGATCTCGCTCGTGAAGACGGCGACGCCGACCACGGCGGCGGCTGCGGGCGATGAAATCGCCTATGAGTTCGTGGTGACGAACGACGGCAACGTGTCGGTGGCCGATGTCACGATCGTCGAAGGGGAGTTCACGGGAGACCCTGCACAGCTCTCCGACATCGTCTGCGACTCCGCCGGACCGATCGCTCCCGATGCCTCTGTGACGTGTGAGGCGACCTATACGCTCACGCAGGCCGATGTCGATGCGGGCTCGGTGTCGAACACCGCGACCGCCACCGCCGATGCACCCGGGAGCGTCACCGACCCGGCATCCGACGCGTCGACCGCGGTCGTGACGATCCCCGCCGCTGCCGGCCTGTCGCTGGAGAAGACCGTCTCCGAGACCACGACGGCCGATGAGGCCGGTGAGACCGTGACCTACCTGTTCGACGTGTCGAACACCGGAAACGTCACCGTCGACGGGATCGCCATCGACGAGCGGGCGTTCACGGGCGCGGGCGACCCCGTCGCGATCGTCTGCCCAGACGACTCCCTTGCGCCCGCCGGCGAGATGACCTGCGTCGGCACGTATGTCCTCGCGCAGGCCGACGTCGATGCCGGCGGCGTGGACAACACCGCAGCCGTCACCGGTCTGGCTCCCGGCGACGTGCCGGTGGAGTCCGCAGAGTCGACGGCCGACCTGATCATCGAAGCCGATGCGACGCTCGAACTCGAGAAGTCCGCGAGCCCCGGTGAGTTCGCCGTCGACGAAGAGGTCACCTACTCGTTCGTCGTGACGAACACCGGAAACGTCACGGTGACCGATGTCGCCATCGACGAACTCGCCTTCACCGGTTCCGGCGACCTCTCCGACGTGATCTGCGACCCGGCTGCGGCATCCCTCGCGCCCGATGCGCAGCTCGTCTGCCAGGCGTCGTACACGATCACCCAGGCGGATGTGGATGCCGGCACGCTCGACAACACGGCCGCAGCCGTGGGCACCTCGCCCGTCGGAGCGGTGACGTCGGATCCCTCGTCCGCGCAACTGCCCTTCGATCAGGAGCCGGGCGTCGAACTCGTGAAGACGACCGACAGCGAGGGCTACTCGAGCGTCGGAGAGGCGATCGACTACCTCTTCCGCGTCACGAACACCGGCAACGTCACGCTCGACGCCGTGTCGATCGTGGAGCAGGACTTCTCGGGTGATGGCACGCTGTCGGACATCGAGTGCTCCGCTACCGCGCTGCTGCCAGGTCAGTTCCTCGACTGCGCGGCGTCGTACGAGGTGACCCAGTCCGACATCGATGCCGGTGAACTCACCAACACCGCCATCGCCGAGGCTGTCGCGCCCGGCGAGACGGCTGTGGCCTCCGACGCCTCGACGGTGACGGTCGCGTTCGTGGGCGCCACCGAGTTGGCGCTGACGAAGTCGGGTGAGGGCGTCGATGCGAACGGCGACGGCGTCGTGACCGCCGGTGACGCGATCCGGTGGACCTTCGTCGTGACCAACACCGGTGCGAGCACACTGACGGCGCTGGAGATCGTGGACCCGATGGCGGGCGAAGTCGCGTGCGACGCGACGGTGCTGGCCCCGGGAGCGTCGATCGACTGCGCGGCCGCGGAGTACCGCATCACCGCAGCGGATGCCGCCGCCGGCCGTGTCGTGAACACCGCCACCGCGACGGCTCTCGGCGCGGGAGCAGCGGTCGTGATGTCGGGTGAGGCGACCGCCGTCGTCCAGGTGGCGGCGCAGCCTCCGCTCGCGACGACCGGTGGTCAGCTGAGCGTGTGGCTCATCGTGGCGGCGATCCTCGCGCTGATCGCGGGCGCCGTCGCCCTGTGGATCGCACGGGCGCGTCGCCGGACCACCGAGTGATGCGAAGCCCCTCTGCCACCCCGGCGAACGCTCTGACGTTCGCCGGGGTGGCGCTCCTCGTCGCGCTGGGCCTGACAGCATGCGCGGGTTCTCCGGAACCCTCGCCCACTCCGGAAGCATCCGTGCCGGTCAACGGGCTGCCCGACGGTGTCTCACTCCCACCGGACGTGCCGACCGAGGTGCCGAACGATCCGGATGACCGGCAGAACGTCGCCATCGGCACCTGCGAAGCGACGGAGGGCGGATGGCGTGCGGCAGGCACGGCCGCGAACCCGGGGGAGTCGGAGGTGACCTACGAGATCTCGGTGTTCTTCACCACTGGTGCCGGCACCGTGATCGGGTTCGCCGGCACGGCTGCCGACGTCGAGGCGGGCCGGACTGCGAACTGGTCGGCCGAAGCGGACTTCGTGGCTCCGGAAGAGACCCTGTGCGTGCTACGCGGAGTCGCGGCGGTCGACTGAGCCGACGCCGGTGCTGAGCCAGACGGCGTGCGCGGCACCCGCCGGTACGGGTGCCGCCGATCCGTTCAGCTCGATCCCGTCGGCCGTGACACGCACGACGGCCGCGACCACGAGACCGAGCGATTCCAGCGCCCGCAGAAGCTGCGGATCACGATCGTCGACGCGCAGCACGCGCCCGGTGTGACCGACCGAGGCATCCGCCAGCAGCACGAAGGGCTCGCGCGTGACCGCGCCCGCGGCATCCGGAATGGCATCGCCGTGCGGGTCGAACCGCGGCCTCCCGAGCCGATCGTCGATTCCCTCGAGCAGCCGGTCGCTGATGGTGTGCTCCAGCACCTCGGCCTCGTCGTGCACTTCGTCCCACGCGTAGCCGAACTCCCGCACCAGCCAGGTCTCGATCAGGCGGTGCCGCCGCAGCATCGCCAGGGCGCGCCGGGTGCCGGCATCCGTCAGCCGAACTGCGCCGTACGGCACGTGCGAGACGAGACCCGCGGCGGCGAGCTTCTTGACCATCTCGGTCACGCTCGACGGGGCGATACCGAGCTTCGCCGCCAGCACCGAAGGCGTGATCGGAGCGTCCTGCCACTCGGTGTGCGCGTACACCGTCTTGAGGTAGTCGTCTGCTGCCGGGGATGCCACACGCCCAGCTTAGGTCGCGGAGCCCCGCGGCTCAGGCCCCGGTGCCCGGTGCCGTCAGCAGGATGAAGGCGACCTGGCCGGCGAAGAAGATCACGATGAAGCCGAGAATGGCGGCGGCGAGCGACAGTCGGCCATCGAAATCCGGCACCGCCGCGATACCGGCCTTGCGGGCACGGAACGCGAGCACGAGCGTCGCGATGCCGAGGGCGAGCTGCACCCACGGCCCGCCGAACGGCAGCACCTGCGGGAAGGCGATGAGCAGGGCGCCGACCGCTCCGGTCGTGAGCCCGGCCCAGGTGAGGATCCGGACGGTGCGGCGGGCGGTCTCGGCGGTCATGCCGTCGAGCCTATCCGCCGGTCACGCCCCGGTGAGCACGAGCCAGAGCAGGGCGGCGTTGAGGGCGATGAGGAGGACGGAAGCGACGATCCCCGCGGCCGTGGTCCAGACGCGGTTCGCCCAGACGCCGAGGGTGCGGCGTTGCGCGGTCAGCGCGACCAGCGGGATCAGCGCGAACGGGATGCCGAACGAGAGGACGACCTGGCTGAGCACCAGGGCGAGGGTCGGGTCGATGCCGACTCCGAGGATGACGAGGGCGGGGATCAGGGTCACGAGCCGACGCGCCAGCAGCGGGATGCGCACGTGCAGGAGGCCGTGCATGATCTCGGCTCCGGCGTAGGCGCCGACCGAGGTGGAGGCGAGGCCGGAGGCCAGAAGGCCCACGCCGAAGAACGTCGCGACCACGGGGCCGAGGCCTGCGGCGAGGGCCGCGTGCGCGCCTTCGAGCGAATCCGTGCCCTCGACGCCGGCGAGGTTGGCCGCGGCGAGCAGCAGGATGCCGAGGTTTACCGAACCCGCGATG
>DATMVL010000071.1:0-10021 GCA_035563175.1 Rhodoglobus sp.
TGCGGTCGGCGGGGGAGGCGTCGCGGCGCCCGCGCCGGGCGAGCGCGCGTAGTGCGGTGGGCGTCGTCTGGTAGACCGCGGCGACGGTGTCGTTGAACTGCCGGATGCTGGCGAAGCCGGCCGCGAACGCCACGTCCGCGACGGGCAGGTCGGTCGCCGCGAGCAGCGTCCTCGCGTTCTGCGCGCGGTGCGCGCGAGCGAGGGCGAGCGGGCCGGCGCCCAGCTCCGTCGTGAGCACGCGCGTCAGGTGGCGCGGCGTGTACCCGAGCCGCGCGGCGAGGCCCGGCACGCCCTCGCGCTCGACGACGCCGTCGGTGATGAGTCGCATGGCGCGTGAGGCCAGGTCGTCGCCCAGGTTCCAGTCCGGCGAACCGGGCACGGCATCCGGCTGGCACCGCTTGCAGGCGCGCAGCCCCGCCTCGTGCGCCGCGGCTGCGGTGCGGTAGAAGCGCACGTTCCGTTCCTTCGGCGTGACCGCGGGGCAGCTCGGCCGGCAGTAGATGCCGGTGGAGTGCACGCCGGCGATGAACTGGCCGTCGAAGCGCGCATCGCGGCTGGCGAGGGCGCGGTAGCGCTCCGCGAACAGCGGGTCGGATGCGGTGGTGACGGCCGGCACGGTCGCCAGCCTGCCACGCGTCCCGGACATCCACACGCGGGAATCGGACATCACCCGATGCGCTCGTATACCCGCCGACCCGCGCCGAGTCAACGGTGCGCAGTACGGAACCGGCCGCTGATTTGATTGCGCACGTGAGCGCAGAACTGACCACGACACCCGCCAAGAGCCGCGCCCTGTCGGTCGCGCAGGAGACCAAGATCCGCACCCGCCTCGTCGCCGAGCTGGGTGAGCTCCGCGAGCTGGAGGACCGCCTGCGGGCCGACCTCGCCTCCGGGATCGAGACGCGCCGTGGCGCGCAGAACGACGAGACCGACGACCCCGAGGGTTCGAACCTCGCCTTCGAGGGCCTCCAGGTCGGTGCGATGCTGCAGCAGACCCGGCGGCACATCGACGAGATCGAGCACGCGCTCGGCCGCCTGGACCTCGGCAGCTACGGCACGTGCGTCGAGTGCTCGGGCACCATCGCGAGCGGCCGCCTCGAGGCCCGTCCCTCCACCGCCCACTGCATCAGCTGCGCGAGCTGAGCCCACCCCTCACCACGTCGCGGCGGCGTCGTCCCCACGGGGCGGCGCCGCTGTCGTCTGCGCGGGCAGCCGCCGATCCGGGGCGGAGCGCACGTCGGCCGTGCACGATTCAGGCTGCGCCCGGCGTGGTGCGACTCCGGCGGGTCGACACGCCGGGCGCAGCCTGAATTGCGAACGGACCACGTGGGCGCGGCGGTCCGGAACCGGCGGCGTCGTGCGTCAGCGCGCGGCGAGCGGCCGCTTCGCGGGGCCCTCGAGCAGGGCGCCCGTGGCGTCGAACCGGGAGCCGTGCGCCGGGCAGTCCCAGCTGACCTCGGCGTCGTTCCAGCGCAGGCAGGCGCCCAGATGCGGACACACCAGCGAGACGGCGTGCTGCTGCCCGTCCACGGTCGCCACGCCCACGGGCTCGATGCCGCGGCGGCCCGAGACCGCCTCGCCCTCGGCGGGCGCGGCCTCCGGCAAGGGGTGCGAGAGCGTCTCGGCGTACGAGCGCAGGTACCACCAGCCGACGGCGGCGTTCGCGCCGATGCTTCGGGCCAGCGCCTGCGGCAGCGTGGGGCGACGCCGCAGCGTGCGCATCCACGATTCCTTGGGGTCGCCCAGGATGTCCGACTCCAGCGTGAGAGCGGCCGCGACCGCGTTCGTCATGCCCCACTTCTCGTAGCCGGTGGCGAGGTACACGCGGCCGCGGCCGCGGGGCAGTCGCCCGACGAACGGCACGTGCATCCCGGCCGCGTAGTCCTGCGCCGCCCAGGCGTGGGTGCGCCGCGCGCCCGGCCAGCGCTGCAGCGTCCATTCGTCGAGGTCGTCGAGCTGCGCCGCCGGGGAGTCGGCACGCCCCACGGCGTGGCCGTTGCCGCCGACGAGCAGGTGGCCGCCGTGCCAGCGGATGCTGCGGGTCGGCTGCTCGACGTTCAGGTACATGGCGCCGTCGGCCTGGTCGGCGAGCTGGTAGGCGAGCGCGTAGCTGCGGTACGGCTCCACCTTCGCGAAATAGAGGCCGCGATCGAGCATCGGGATGCCCGTGGCGACGACCACGTCGTCGGCGGTGACCTCGCCGAGCGTCGAGCCCACCACGACCGGGGAGCTCGCCCGCACGCGCTGCACCCGGGCGCCGGTGATGACGCGGCCGCCGAGCTGCCGCAGCTCGGAGACCAGTGACGCGAGCACGGCCCGCGGGTCGAACTGCACCTGGTCGCGCAGCACGATCGCGCCGTAGGTCTCGAACGGCAGGTCGGTGCGCGTCTCGTGCTCGACCGGGATGCCGGCGTCGCGCGCCAGCCGGTACTCGCGCTCGACCTTGCGCTCGCCCTCCGGCGTCTCGGCGAACGTGATCGCGTCCCGGCGCTCGAAGGGCACGCCGCGCTCGTCGAGGTGCTCGCCGAGCCAGAGGAAGCCTGCCGTCTGCGCATCCGCGTAGGCCTGCGTCACCGAGCGGGTCGCGACGCTGCGGATCTTCGTCAGCCGTGTGCCCTGCAGCCGGGTCAGTTTCGCGGTGGTGTGACCGGAGGCGGCGGCACCCACGCGTCGAGCCTCCAGCACCGCCACGGAGCGGCCGCGCCGGGCGAGCAGCACCGCGGTCACCATCCCGGTCAGGCCGGCGCCGACGATGACGTCGTCGTAGTGCGCCCCGGGCAGGAAGGCGTCGGTCGGGATGTCGACCGCCCCCTCGTCCCAGAGCGGGGCGGTGGTCCGCACCTCAGTCGACCTGCTCGGTCTGCTCGCGGATGTACTGGCGCTCTTCGGCGCTCAGCCGGATGACGTCGTAGCCGTCGGCGTTCACGTCCGTCTCCTGAGGGCGGATCGCGTCGATGACGTCGCGGTCCAGGGGAGCGTCGAGGTCGTCGAGCACCTTGTGCTTGAGCTCGATGGAGAGGGTCGGCCACCACTCCTCGACGGGAGGGAGATCGTGGATCATGGGTGTCCTTCCGGGGCGGCCCGATTGCGAGGATCGCTCCTCACCGTAGGCAGCGGGCTGACGCAGCGACAAGGCCCTTGACCGGGTGGCGCGCAGATGCGTGCGCATCGGGTACAACTGTGGTGGGCGTCCGGTGGACCGGACGTCGATCGCACGTTCGCAGGAGATCTCATGGGTTCGCTCATCTACGGTTCGACGGCCATCGAGGTGCAGTTCGAAGACCGTGTGCTGGCCCACCTGCAGGTGGTCATGAGCGCCAAGCTGCGCCGAGGTGAGTCCTTCTTCTTCAGCTGGTACGACACGCCCGCCGTCGGCGACGGGCGCAGCGCCATCTGGATCGACTCGTCCATCCCGCTGTACTTCAAGTACGTCGGCGGGCGGCAGCCGGCGCTCAACAAGGCCTGGCTCGAGGAGATGGCGATCGCCGCGGGCAGCAACCAGGGCCTCGTGCTCACCGAGGAGCCGGGCGGCGAGCAGGTGCAGTCCGAGGACAACTCGGTCAAGCGCGGCGGGTAGCGCTGCTCGGTAGAATCGCGCCGATGAGCACCGACGCGCCACCGTCACCCGACGTCCTGAGCCGGCTGGTGGCCGAGCTCGGCGATGCGGTGACGACGGCACCCGGTGACCTGGATGCCGTGCGCGCCGACCAGTCCGGTCACCGTTCCGACGCCCCGCCGCTGGCCCTCGTGCGGGCGCGCTCCATCGAGGACGTGCAGGCCGTGCTGCGCATCGCGAGCGCGACCCGCACCCCCGTCGTCACGCGCGGGGCCGGCACCGGGCTCGCCGGTGGCGCGATCGGCGGCGCGGGCGAGATCGTGCTCTCCACCGCCGCGATGGACCGGGTGCTGGAGGTGTCGCGCGACGACGAGCTCGCGGTGGTGCAGCCGGGCATCCTCAACGCCGAGCTGAACCGGCACCTGCAGCCGTACGGGCTGTGGTGGGCGCCGGACCCCGCCAGTCGGGCGATCTCGACGGTGGGCGGCAACATCGCCACGAACGCGGGCGGGCTGCTGTGCGTCAAGTACGGGGTGACCCGTGAGGCCGTGCTGGGACTCAAGGTCGTGCTCGCCGACGGACGGCTGCTCGAGCTCGGTCATCGCACGGTGAAGGGCGTCACCGGGCTCGACTTCACAGCGCTGATGATCGGCTCCGAGGGACTGCTGGGCGTGATCGTCGAGGCGACCCTGAAGCTGCGGCCGCTGGTGCCCGGCGCGATCGCGACGGTGAGCGCCGCGTTCCCGAGCGTCGAGGATGCCGCGCGCGCCGCATCCGTGATCAGCGCCTCCGGACTGCGGCCGGCGATCATGGAGCTCATCGGCGAGAGCGCGATGGACGCCATCGCCGCGCACCTCGGCATCGATCATCCCGGCGGATCCCAGCTCATCGTGCAGACCGACGGCCCGGCTGCCGAGGCGGAGGCGCAGGCGATCGTCGCGTCCATCCGCTCGCTCGGCGGTGCCGTGCAGGTCTCGACCGACCCGGTGGAGAGCGAGCGGCTGTTCGGCATCCGCCGCTCGTTCCACGCCTCGATGACCGCGGTGGGCACGGTGCTGATCGAGGACGTCAGCGTGCCGCGCAGCACCCTGCCCGCGATGTTCGCCGAGATCGGGCGCATCGAGCGCGCCTACGGGCTGAGCATCCCCACGGTCGCCCACGCCGGCGACGGCAACCTGCATCCGAACTTCGTCATCCCGGCCGGTACGCCCGCGGGCGAGGTGCCCGATCAGGTGTGGGCTGCCGCGGACGAGTTGTTCGTCACCGCCCTGCGCCTCGGCGGGACCCTCACCGGCGAGCACGGCATCGGCATCCTCAAGCGCCGCTGGCTGCGTGACGAGCTCGGCGACGACCAGCTGCAGCTGCAGCGGCAGGTGAAGGCGGTGTTCGATCCGCTCGGCATCCTGAATCCGGGGAAGGTGTTCTGACGGAATAACCCGGGTACCACCAGCGTTTTCATCGGTGAGCTCCTACGGAAGGACCGAGAACACAGTGACCCGCCCCCAGACCCTCCGCCCCGCGACCGGCCAGGTCCGCATCGGTGTCGCCGCCATCGGCGTCGGCCCGCTCGGCACGCAGGTCGCTGGAACGGTCGACGCGGTCGGACCGGACAGCGCCGGATTCGCCCGCGGAGACCGCGTGACGTTCCGCGCGACGTCGAAGCTCGCGCGCCGCATCGTGGTGCCCGAGCACGACCTCATGGGCGTGCCGAGCGGCGTCACCCTCGACGCGGCCGTCGGCGTGATGCCGTGCGCGCTCATCGCGCGATCCGTCGTCAAGCTCGCCCACCGGGTCGCCCGCGGCGACCGGGTGCGCATCGATCGGAGCACCGGTGAGTTCGCGCCGTTCATCGCAGCCTGGGTCGAGCACGTCGGCGGCGAGGTCGTGCAGAGTGACGCGGATGCCGTGATCACCGGGCAGGACGTCGAGAGCGCCCGCTCCATGCGCACCGGTGCCGGCCTCGCCCAGCAGGCGGCGGCCGACGTGTACGCCGCGATCCGCGCCGGGGTGTTCGACGGCGTCGCGCCTGCCGGCACGCTGCTGCACCCCGCCGACGTGACCCTCGCCGCTTAGCGGCGAGGCGGGCGGACGTCGCACTCGCAGCCCGGCATCGGCAGCGCACTACCCTGGTGCGCATGACGTTCCTGCCCATCGCGACCGAGGAGACGCTCACCCCCGAGGGCCGCGCCGCCCGCGATCGGCAGCTGCAGCTGCACGGCGGCCGCATCACCTCGATGAAGGCGACGCTGCTGAGCCACCCGCCGAGCTTCACGGCCTACATGGAGTGGTACACGCTGCGCGATGCGCTCGTGCCGTACATCGGGGAACGCGCCGTGGCGCTGTTCAGCTACGCGATCTCGGATGCGAACGACTGCCTGGTCTGCTCGGTGTTCTTCCGCCGCATCCTCATCGACGCCGGCGACGACCCGGACGACCCGCAGGTGACCGAGACCGAGCAGCTGCTCATCGACTGGGGCGTGCTGATCGCGACTGATCCGGCGGGTATCCCGGCCGAGTTCACCGCCCGGCTCGAAGCGGCGTTCAACCCGCAGCTGCGGGTGCAGCTCGTCGCCTTCGCCGGGCAGATGGTCGCCACCAACCTGTTCAACATGGTCGGCCGCGTGCCGCTCGAAGAGGTGCTGTACGACTACCGCAAGCCCGGCGATGAGCGCACCGCAGGCTGAGCTCGCCGGCCGGGCGGCGTTCGTCACCGGCGCGGCGCACGGGCAGGGCCGCGCCATCGCGCTGGCGCTGGCCGCCGACGGGGCCGACATCGTCGCCTTCGACGTGGCGGCCGAGATCGCCTATCCGGCGTACGGGCAGGGCACCCCGGCCGAGCTCGCCTCGCTGCGCGACGAGGTGGATGCCCTCGGTCGGCGCTGCGTTCTCGCCGTCGGCGACGTGCGCGACGCGGCGGCGGTGCAGGCGGCCGTCGACGAGGCGGTCGCCACGCTCGGCCGCATCGACATCCTGATCAACAACGCCGGCATCGTCGCGTACGCGCCCCTCGAGGAGCTGACCGAGGAGGCCTGGGACGCGATGATCGACATCAACCTCAAGGGGCCGTTCCTGGTCGCCCGCGCCGTCGTGCCGGTCATGAAGGCGGCCGGTGCCGGCGTGATCGTCAACAACTCGTCGGTGATGGGCCTGCGCGGCGGCGACCGGCTGTCGCACTACGTCGCCTCGAAGCACGGGCTCACGGGGCTCACGAAGGCGTGGGCGATCGAGCTCGCGCCGCACGGCATCCGGGTGGTCAGCATCCACCCCACTGGCGTGAACACGCCCATGAACGACGGCCTCGCCGAGATGGAGGGCGCGACCGCGGTCGAGATCGCCGAGCGCAGCGCCGGCAACCTGCTGCCGGGCGTGCCGTGGATCGAACCGGATGACGTGGCCGAGCTGGTGCGCTACCTGGTCTCCGACCGGGCGCGGTTCGCCACCGGGGCGCAGTTCGTGCTCGACGCCGGGCTGCTGACCGGGTAGGTCGATGGGCCCCGCCGCGTAGGCTCGACGGGTGACCGCCCCGCTGCTTCTCGGCTCGGTGCTCGCGCTGGCGATCTGGATCGGACTCGTCGCGCTGCAACTGGCCGACCTCTCGCTCACCGCCAGCCGCATCCCGAGACTGTCCGCGTACGCGGCGATCCGCGACGAGCTGCTGGACGTGGCGGATGCCCGGCTCTCCGCCGAGCAGCTGCAGGCGTACCGCGACCGCCTGTCGACCCTCGACGCCGCCGAGGCGGCCCGGTCCGTGCCCGAGGGCCGCAGCGCCGCCGCCCAGCTCTGGCGGGGCACGCCGTGGCGGCTGGGGCCGGTCGTGCTGGCGTTCGTGCCGGCGGTGCTGCTCGCGGCGGAGCCGTGGCTCGCGCTCGCGGCGCTCGTGCTGCCCGGCATCGCGTACGTGCTCGCCCTCGCGGCCGCGCGTGCGTCGGTCGCGGCCGCGGGCGCTCGAGCCGCGGTGCGCGACGCGCAGCGGGCCGAGATCGACGAGCTGCTGCGGCTCTTCGCCAAGCACGCCCGGCCCCCGGTGGCAGGGCTCGGCGACCGGGTGCGGCGGGCGCTCACCATCCTGCGCGAGCAGCAGGGCTGACCACGTCGTGAGCGGGTCTCGGCTGCCGATAGTGTCTGAGGCATGAGCGACCCGAATCCCACGGCCGGCATCACCGATCTGACCGCCTCAGCGCGTGTCACGAACGCTCCTCAGCCGGCGGCGGCGCCCCACGAGGTGGCTGCGACGGCCGCGACCTCGACCGCGCCCGCGGTCCGACCCGCGCGCGGCTCCGGCGGCCTCGTGCTCGGCATCGTCGGCATCGTCATCCTGGGCGTGCTCGGGCTCGGCGTGACCGGGTACCTGCTGCTCGGGCTCGGTGTCGCCGCGGTCGCCATCGGCGGGATCATGGCGCTCATCCCGCTGGCGATCGTGTTCCTCGGCGCCCGCTGGGTGGATCGGTGGGAGCCCGAGCCCCGGCTCGCGATCCTGTTCGCCTTCCTCTGGGGCGCCGTGATGTCGGTGATCATCGCCCTCGTCGTCGGCAGCGCCGTCGACCCCGTGATCGCCGCCGCGGCCCGGGGCGACGAGTTCGTGTACGAGTTCATCGGCGCCGCCATCCAGGCGCCGGTCGTCGAGGAGACCGCCAAGGGCCTCGGCGTGCTCATCCTGTTCTGGGCCGCGCGCCGCCACTTCGACGGCCCCGTCGACGGCGTCGTGTACGCGGCCTGGGTGGCCGGCGGCTTCGCCTTCACCGAGAACATCCTCTACTTCGGCAGCCAACTGCTCGACGGCAGCGGTGTGTTCCAGATCTTCCTCATCCGCGGCCTCATGTCCCCGTTCGCGCACGTCATGTTCACCGCGGCCACCGGCCTCGCCCTCGGCTACGCCGCGCGCCGCACCGGCGCGCTCGGCGCGGTCGGCTTCTTCATCCTCGGCCTCATCCCCGCGATCTTCCTGCACGCGCTCTGGAACGGGTCGCTGTTCTTCGTCACCGACTTCTTCGGCTACTACGCCGTCGTGCAGTTCCCGCTGTTCGTCGGGGCCGTGCTGCTGGTCGTGTGGCTGCGGCGGCAGGAGACCAAGCTCACCTACGACCGGCTGTCGGAGTACGCGAGCGCCGGATGGTTCCATCCGGACGAGGTGGCCGCGCTGGCCACGCCGAACGGGCGGCGGCAGGCGAAGGCGTGGGCATCGCGCTCGGGCCGGGCGAAGGAGATGCGCGACTACATCCGCGACGCCACCCGGCTGGCCTTCGCCCGGCAGCGCATCGTCACCGGCCGCGACCGGATCGGCGCGCAGGCGGACGAGGCGGCGCTGCTCGATGCGATCGTCGCCTCCCGGGGGCGCCTGACCGGCTCCGCGGTCGCCTGACCCGGTTCAGCCGCCGAGCGACAGCATGTCGCTCACCAGGGTCCAGATCCAGAACGCGGCGAACGCGACGAAGGTGATCACCGCGCCGAGCGAGACTCCTCGCTTGAGCCGGCGGCCCTGGGGTGCGACGGCGTTGGCGGCGAAGCTCTCCACGCGCTCGTCCCGGTAGCGGTCCGTCTGGCTGAGCGTCTTGCCGCCGACGGTGTCCACGATCCGCAGCATGCGCTGGTGCACCGCCGGCTGGCGCATGTCGAGCGAGCGAGCGGAGTACACGAACATCCACCGGTCCACGATCTCGACGTCGAACGGCGCCGCTTCGTCGATCAGCAGCGCCATCAGGTCGGGCGTGAAGACGTAGAGCGCATCGCGCTCGTACTGCCGCGGGCAGTACAGCGTGAACCAGCGGTCGAAGTCGCCCTCGAGCGACAGCACCTGATCCTTCGAGAAGACCGCGGGCAGGTTCGAGCCGCCGAACAGCCCGTTGTTCGACTTCGAGTCGAGCACCATGTGCGGCAGTGCGCGATCGAGTTCCAGAGCCAGGAACCCCCAGCGATGGGTGGTGCGGTTCTTGCCGCTGCCGGTCGTGTACCGGTAGTTGCCGTAGTCCAGGAAGCGGTCGCTCGCCGAACGGAAGTGGTCGGTGACGGTACGGCTGCTGCCGAGCGAGAAGATCGCGCCGGGATACGAGGGCTGGCCGCTGGCGGGGGAGTACACGAGCCCGTTGGCCTCGGCGAAGCGGTGCATGCGGTAGCGCGCCTCCCAGCCGGGGCCGCGCACCACGGCGACGACCGCCAGCGCGATCACGGTGACGATGACCCCGACGAACAGCACCGGGAACAGCAGCACCACCGCGCCGGCTGGGCCGGACCGGGCCGAATCCAGCAGCACCGGCACCAGCGACGCGACCACCGTGCCGCCGACGAGCAGCATGAACAGGCCGACGACGGCGAACACCACGATGGTGAGGATGCCGGAGACGCCCGCAGAGCCCGGCCGGCCGCGCATGGTCTGCTTGAACGCCTTCACCTGCTCCGGCTGCACGGGATCGGTCAGCGGCCGGTAGTCGACGGTGCGGATCACGCTCCCAGTATGACCGCGAGCGAATT
>DATMVL010000072.1:0-13662 GCA_035563175.1 Rhodoglobus sp.
GCCGTACCGTGGCGGCATGCGCCGACTCGCCCTGCTCGCGCCCGCGATCCTGCTGCTGGCCGGATGCGCCACCTCCGCTCCACCGCCGCCTGCAGCGGGCGGCGCCGACCCCGTCGACCTGGTGGGGCTGTGGCGGGTGAGCGACGCCGAGGGCGCGGACGAGCGCACCTGGCTGCGGCTCGACGCCGGCGAGCTCACGCTCTGGCAGGAGTGCGGGTACCTCTCCGGCGCGTGGGTCGCGACCGACGCGCTGTTCCTGGGGTCGATCTACGGCGGCAACGGCGACTGCATCAGCGGGAACCGGGTGCCCGAACTGCCCTGGCTCGAGGCCGCGGCCGGCTACACCCGCACCGGCGACGGGTGGGCGTTGACGGATGCGGGGGGCGCGGTCGTCGCGACGCTCTCGGTCGACGGCGCACCGGCACCGCATCCCGACATCATCGACGACTACACGCGACCGCCGGTCGTCACGGACGCGACCCGGGAGGCGCTGGCGCCCGCGGCGCCGCTGCCCTCCGGCTTCGAGGTCGCCGACGTCACCGGTCGCTGGGTCGCCACCGCCCCGGGCGCGCCCGAGCAGCCGTTCGTCGAGTTCGCCCCGGACGGCAGCTGGACGGGCTCGGACGGCTGCAATGGCGGCGCAGGTCGTTGGGCTTCGGACGGTCGCGGCGGTCTGCTCACCACGAGCGGGGTCTCGACGCTCATCGGCTGCGACGGCGTGCAGGTGCCTGGCATGGTCGCCTCGGCGCGGTCCGCCGGCATGCAGTTCGGCGAGCTCGTGCTGTTCGACGCCGCCGGCCAGGAGCTGGGGCGGCTGCAGCGGGGTTAGCGCACCGGGTTGGTGAGCGTGCCGATCCCCTCGACCGCGACCTCGACCCGGTCACCGGCGACGATCGGGCCGACGCCGGCCGGCGTGCCGGTCAGGATGATGTCGCCGGGCAGCAGCGTGAACGCCGCCGACGCGTACGCGATGATCTGCGGCACCGAGAACACCATGTCGTCGAGCGTGCCGTCCTGCTTCACCTCGCCGTTGACGCTGGTGCCGATCCGCTTGCCCGCCGCCTCGAAGTCGGTCTCGATCACGGGGCCGACCGGGCAGAAGGTGTCGAAGCCCTTCGCCCGCGACCACTGCCCATCCGACCTCTGCAGATCGCGCGCGGTCACGTCGTTGGCGACGGAGTAGCCGAAGATCACGCTCGCAGCGTCCTCCTCGCTCACGTTCTTGGCGATCTTGCCGATGATCACGGCGAGCTCGCCCTCGAACTCGACCCGCTCGCTCTGCGGCGGCAGCACGATCGCGTCGCCCGGGCCGATCACCGACGTGTTCGGCTTGAGGAACAGCAGCGGCTCGGCGGGCACGTCGTTGCCGAACTCCTTGGCATGGTCGGCGTAGTTGCGGCCGACCGCGACGACCTTCGAGCGCGGGATGACCGGGGCGAGCACCTTGGCCTCGACCAGCGGCACCCGCTCCCCCGTCGTGTCGAACCCGGCGAACATCGGGTCGGCGCGGAGCACGACGAGCGCGTCGCCGTCAACGATGCCGTAGCGGGGGTCGTCGCCGGCGGTCACGAATCGCGCGATCTTCACGCGTTCGAGCCTACTTCGCGCGGCTCGGGCCGGCTTCCCCGCATCGCGCCTCCCCGTGCGCAATTCAGGCTGCGTTGGCGTGTCTCGGCTCAGATGACGGCGGCGCGCCGCGGGCAGCCTGAATTGCGCACACGGGCGAGGCGGCAGGATGGGGCGGTGGACTTCCTCGTGACCGGACCGCACGCCGGGCCGACCCTCGTGCTCGCGCACGGGGCGGGCGGCGCGATGGATTCGCCGTGGCTCCAGCAGTTCGCGTCGCTGCTGAGCGACCGCGGCATCCGCACGGCCCGCTTCGAGTTCGCGTACATGGCCGCGCGGCGCCAGGGCCTGCGCCGGGCGGCGCCGAAGGCCGAGCTCGTGCTTGACGAGTACCGCGCGGCCGTCGCCGAGCTGCCCGGGCCGCTGGTGATCGGCGGCAAGTCGTACGGCGGACGTGTGGCCAGCATGGTCGCCGACGAGCTCGGCGTCGCCGGGCTGGTGTGCCTGGGCTACCCGTTCCATCCGCCGGGCAAGCCGCAGCAGACCCGCACCGCGCACCTGGCCGGGCTCCGCACGCCCACCCTGATCTGCCAGGGCACCCGCGACGTGTTCGGCACGGTCGACGACGTCGCCGGCTACGAGCTCTCGCCGAGCATCCGCGTGCACTGGCTCGACGACGGCGACCACGACCTGTCACCGCGCAAGGGCGTCACCGGCCGCACCAAGGATCAGAACCTGGGCGAGGCGGCGGATGCGGTGGCGGCGTTCGTGCGATCAGCCGCGGCGTAGGTGCAGCAGCGGGAAGGGCCGCCCCTCCCCATCGGTCTCGGAGCGACCGACCTGCTCGAAGCCGCGTGCCGCGTAGAACCGCCGCCCGGACGGGTTCTGCTCGTTGACGTCGACACGGAGCACCGGATGCTCGCGCGCGACGTCCTCGAGCAGCGCCGTGCCGATCCCGCCGCCCTGCGCCTGCGGCGCGACGAAGAGCATGTGGATCTCGCCGCCATCCTGCGCGAGGAATCCCACTGGCCGGTCGCCGGCATCCGCCGCCACCCGCAGGTCGGACATGACCGGCAGGTACCGCGCGACCGCCTCGGCGTAGAACGCGACGTCGTCGGGCGTGAGGAAGTCGTGGGTGGCCTCGACGGCTCCCCGCCACACGGCGAGGAGCGCGTCGTGGTCATCGGCCCGCGCCGCCCTGAGGGCGACCGGCATCAGCCGTCGAGGCGGGTCATCCAGCCGTGGCGGTCCTCGACGCGGCCGTACTGGATGCCCGTGAGCTCGTCGCGCAACGCCATCGTGAGCTCGCCGGCGGGCGCGCTCTCGTCGCCGATCACGTAGGTCTCGCCCTTGAAGGCGGCGATCGGCGTGATGACGGCGGCGGTGCCGCAGGCGAACATCTCGGTGATGGCGCCGCTGGCGACGCCGTCGCGGATCTCGTCGATCGTCACCTTGCGCTGCTCGACCGTGAGTCCGCGGTCGCGCGCGAGCTGCAGGATCGAGTCGAGCGTGATGCCCTCGAGGATGCTGCTCGACTCGGGCGTCACCACGCGGCCGTCGGCGTACACGAACACCACGTTCATGCCGCCGAGCTCCTCGAGGTAGGTGCCCTCCTCGGCATCCAGGAACAGCACCTGCGCGCAGCCGTGGTCGTACGCCTCCTGCTGGGCGACGAGCGACGAGGCGTAGTTGCCGCCGGTCTTCGCCGCACCCATGCCGCCCTTGCCGGCGCGCGCGTAGTGCGTCGACACCCAGATCGACACCGGTTCGATGCCGCCCTGGAAGTAGGCGCCGGCAGGGCTGGCGATCACGTAGTAGTTGACCTTCTTCGCCGGGCGCACGCCGAGGAACGCCTCCTTGGCGAACATGAACGGCCGCAGGTACAGGCTCGTCTCGGGCGCCGACGGCACCCAGCGGGCGTCGACGGCGATGAGCTGCCGCAGCGACTCCACGAAGTACTCGACGGGCAGCTCGGGCAGCGCGAGCCGGCGCGCCGAGCGCTGCAGGCGGGCGCCGTTCATCTCCGGCCGGAACGTCCAGATCGAGCCGTCCGCATGCCGGTACGCCTTGAGGCCCTCGAAGACCTCCTGCGCGTAGTGCAGCACGGCGGCGGCCGGGTCGAGCTCGATCGGGCCGTAGGGCCGCACGCGCGGGCGGTGCCAGCCGCCGTGCTCCGACCAGCAGATGTCGATCATGTGGTCGGTGAAGTGCTTGCCGAAGCCCGGCTCGGCGATGATGTCGGCGTGCTCGGCTGCGTCGCGCGCGGCCTCGTTCACGGTGACGGCGAATTGCAGCTCCCGCACGGGGTTCGCGGCGTCGGGGGCGAGGAGGTTCTTCATGGTGGTCCCTCGGAGTGAGAACGGATGCTGTGAGATTACGCCTGCGCCACGGCGGCGGCGATCGCGTCGCCCACCTCCGCGGTGCTGCGGCTCCCCCGGCGCCCGGCGAGGTCGGCCAGCACCGCCGCGGTGACGGCGTCCGCGGCGTCCTGCCGTCCCGTCTGGGACAGCAGCAGCGCCACGGAGAGGATCGCCGCGGTGGGGTCGGCCAGCTGCTTGCCGGCGATGTCCGGAGCCGAACCGTGCACGGGCTCGAACATCGAGGGGTAGGCGCCCGACGGGTTCAGATTCCCCGAGGCGGCCAATCCGATGCCCCCGCTGATCGCGGCGGCCAGGTCGGTCAGGATGTCGCCGAAGAGGTTGTCGGTGACGATCACGTCGAACCTAGCAGGGTCGGTCACCATGAAGATGGTCGCGGCGTCGACATGGAGGTAGTCCCAGGCCACGGACGGATGATTGGCAGCCTCCGCCTCGACGATGCGCCGCCACAGGGCGCCGGCGTTCGTGAGCACATTCGTCTTATGCACGAGCGTCACCTTGCCGCGCCGGGCCTCGGCCTGCTCGAACGCGAACCGCACGACCCGCTGCACGCCGAACGCGGTGTTCACCGACAGCTCGTTGGCGATCTCGTGCGGGGTGCCCGCCCGCAGCACGCCGCCGTTGCCGACGTACGGGCCCTCGGTGCCCTCGCGCACGACGACGAAGTCGACGTCGCCCGGGTGGGCCAGCGGCGAGGTCACGCCCGGGAAGATCCTCGTCGGGCGCAGGTTGACGTGGTGGTCGAACGCGAATCGCAGCTTCAGCAGCAGACCGCGCTCGATGATCCCCCCGGCGAGCCGGGCATCCTGAGGGTCGCCGCCGACGGCGCCGAGCAGGATCGCGTCGTGCTGCGCCAGCGCGGCGAGGTCGTCGTCGTCGAGGATGCGCCCGGTCGCCAGGTAATGGCCGGCGCCGAACGGGTACTCGGTCGTCTGCACCTCGACACCGGTGGCGCGCAGCACCTTCAGCGCCTCGGCGACGACCTCGGGGCCGATGCCGTCTCCTGGGATGACGGCGAGGTTCAGCGAGGCGTCGGGCATGCCATCACGATACCGGCGGCGCTCAGTACACCAGCGACAGCAGCAGCGACGAGACCAGGTTGAAGGCCGCGGTGATGATCCAGGCGGCGGAGGCGCCCACGGCGATGCCGGCGATGCCCTTCGGGCCGGCGCCGGTCAGGGCCGGGACGGCGAGGATGATCGCGGTCACCGCGAGCACGAGCTGCACGACCTGGAACGGGAGCAGGATGAAGCTCGCGCCGGCGTACGACAGACCCAGGTTGTTCACGATCATCGGCAGCAGCTGGGTCACCACATTGGCGACGATCGAGAGCAGCACGACCACGCCGGCGAGGATGAGCGCGATGCGCGCCTGCCCCGTCTTCGGCGCAGCGGGAGCGGATGCGTACGGGTTGGGCTGAGCCTGCGTCATACCCGCCACGCTATCGGTCGGTCAGGCGTCGACCACGTCGATCTCGCGCAGGAGGTCGGCGTCGATGGTGGTGCGGATCTTCTCGAGCAGCTCGTCGGGCACCGGCGAGTCGACGGTGAGCACGCTGAGCGCCTGCCCGCCCTTCGAGGTGCGCGCGATCTGCATGCCGGCGATGTTGATGGATGCTTCGCCGAACTCCTTGCCGTAGATCGCGACGATGCCGGGGCGGTCGCGGTAGATCATCACGATGTGGTGCTCGGCGATCGGCACCTCCACGTCGTACCCGTTGATCTCGACGATCTTCTGCACCTGCTTGGTGCCGGTGAGGGTGCCGGAGACCGAGATCTGCGAGCCGTCGCTCAGCGCGCCGCGGATCGTGAGCAGGTTGCGGTACTCCTCGCTCGTGCCGTCGGTGATGAGCCGCACCGAGACGCCGCGCTGCTCGGCGAGCAGCGGCGCGTTCACGTAGCTGACCTGCTCGCTGACGATGTTCGAGAAGATGCCCTTGAGCGCCGACAGCTTCAGCACGTCGACCTGCAGCTCGGCGATCTCGCCGCGCACCTCGACGTCGATGCTCGTGACCGGGCTGCCCGCCAGACCCGAGAACACCTGGCCGAGCTTCTCCATGAGCGGGATGCCGGGCCGCACCGTGGGGTCGATGGCTCCGCCGGCGACGTTCACGGCATCCGGGACCAGCTCGCCGTCGAGCGCCAGGCGCACCGAGCGGGCGACCGAGACGCCGGCCTTCTCCTGCGCCTCGTCCGTGGAGGCGCCGAGGTGCGGGGTGAGCACGACGTTGTCGAGCTCGAGCAGGTTCGAGCCGGTGGGCGGCTCGCTGACGAACACATCGAGGCCGGCCCCCGCGATGCGGTTCGACTTGAGGGCGGCGTAGAGCGCGTCCTCGTCGATGAGCCCCCCGCGGGCGACGTTGACGAGAAACGCCGTCGACTTCATCAGCGCGAGCTGGTCGGTGCTGATCATGCCGGTGGTCTCCGGCGTCTTCGGCATGTGGATGGTGATGAAGTCCGCCTGGGCGAGCAGCTCGTCGAGGCCGAGCAGGGTCACGCCGAGCTGCTGGGCCCGCGCGCTGGTGACGTACGGGTCGTAGGCGACCACGGTCATCCCGAACGCCTGCAGCCGCTCCGTGATGAGGGCGCCGATGCGGCCGAGGCCGATGATGCCCACCGTCTTCTCGAACAGCTCCGTGCCGGTGTACTTGCTGCGCTTCCAGGTGCCCGCGGCGAGGCTGGCGTGGGCCGCAGGGATGTGCCGGGCCAGCGACAGGATGTGGCCGACCGTGAGCTCGGCGGCCGAGATGATGTTCGAGGTCGGCGCGTTCACCACCATGACACCGGCGGTGGTGGCCGCCTTGATGTCGACGTTGTCGAGCCCGACACCGGCGCGCGCGATCACCTTGAGGCTCGGCGCGGCGGCGATCGCCTCGGCGTCGACCTTCGTGGCTGAGCGCACCAGGATGGCGCTTGCGTCGGCGATCGCCGACAGCAGCGCAGGGCGGTCGGTGCCGTCGACCGACCGGATGTCGAAGTCCGGGCCGAGGGCCTCGACGGTGGCGGGTGACAGTTCTTCGGCGATGAGCACGATCGGCTTGGCCACGGGAGTCGTCCTTACCTGAGGGCGGATCGGTCGCGCGCCTCCGCGACCCCGAACGAGTGTATCGGCGGGGCGGTGGCACGATTGACGGATGACGCCCGAGGTCGCCGCCTGGATCCTGCGTGGTGCGCTGGCCGCCGCATTCATCGCGATGGGGATCGCGCACTTCGTGCCGTCGGTCGGACGCACGATGGGTGCCATGATCCCGCCGGCCCTGCGATGGCCGTCCGCGAAGGCGGTGGTCTGGTTCACCGGCGTGTGCGAGATCGCCGGCGGCATCGGGCTGCTCGTGCCGTGGACCCGGTTCGCCGCGGCGATCGCGCTGGTGGCGTTCCTCATCGCGGTCTTCCCCGCGAACGCCCGCGCGGCGGACGACCCGAAGCGCTTCGGCCGGGCGGCGATCCCGTTCTGGCCGCGCTACCTGGGGCAGCTCGCGCTCATCGCGCTGGTGCTCGTCGCCGGCGTCTAGAGCGACGGGCGCAGCACGACCTCGAGGGCGATCACCCCGAGCGACAGCGCCGCGACCACGGCGAGCCCGAGCAGGAACAGCAGCGCCTTGCCGCCCACCGAATGCCGCCGGCCGATCCAGAACACGAGCACGTAGACCGCGGGCGGCAGCAGCACGCCGACGATGAGCAGCCACCACGGCACCGGTTCGAGGCCGACGGCGGTGTACAGGAACGGGATGCCGAGCAGGTTGCCGACCGCCTCCCAGACGTCGTAGGCGTAGAGCAGTCCGAACAGCACGGCGACGGCGAGGCTCAGCCAGCCGTAGCGTCCGCGCCGGGTCTCGGCCACGTCATCCTCGATCACGTCCTCCAGGACGTTGTCGTCGTCGTTCACGGCGTCGTCGCTCATCAGACCCCCAGCAGGAACGGCCACGGTGCGACCACGATCAGCCCGAGCAGCAGCAGCACGAGCCGCACGAGCGTACGCCGGCCACGGGTCAGGGCGAAGACGGTGACGAACCACAGGGCAGGGCTCGCGATGGCGAGGAACTCGCCGAACTGCGCCATGATCTCGCCCAGCAGGTCGGCCGCCGGAGCGCCCGACCGGAAGACCGCGACCACCCAGCCGATCGTGAAGATGAGGAACACGCCGGCGAGCACGCCGTACGTCACCAGCAGCGAGGACGGGGTCTGGGCGGGTCGTGTCGGCGCCGCTGCGGGTGCCTCGGCGACCGGCGCCGCGGCAGGGGTCGCACCGATGCGGTCGTCGTCGCCGGCCCAGCGGAAGGCGGCGTCGTCATCGTCCGGGTCGACGGCGGCCATCAGCCCGCCAGCCGCAGCTCGAACACCTCGACCAGGTGCGGGAACAGCGGGTGCTCCGGCTCGATGCCGGTGATGCTGGTCGCGAGCGAGGCCGCGTCGGCCCCGCCGGTGAGCAGCGCCTGCAGCTCGACGGACTCGGCGTCCTCCTCCACGTCGAAGCGCAGTGCGGCGCCGACGGCGTTGAGCAGGTTCCACACCTCCTCGCCGCGCTCGGCGAGCTCGGCGGCGGGACCGATGAAGCGCTCGTGGCGACCGAGCTTGCGCAGCGGACCGCGGCCCACGCGCTCGCAGGTGTCGGGCAGTGCCGGGTTCGAGATGCGCTTCAACGTCTTCTCGATGTACGCCTGCTGCTCGTCGGCGTCGAACCCGTGCTTCTGCACGAGCAGCTCCTTGGTCTCGGAGAGCACCGCGCGCACCTCCGCCTGCAGCTCCGGCGTGGCGAGCGCCTCGCGGATCGAGACCCAGCCGCGGTCGATGCCGTGGTAGGCCGCGGCCGCGTGAGCGGTGTTGACGGTGAAGAGCTTGCGCTCGATGTACGGCTGGAGGTCGTCGACCCAGGTGACGCCGTGGATGCCCGGCTCGGCTCCCCGGAACGGCGTGCGGTCGACCGCCCACTCCCAGAACGCCTCGATGGTGACGTCGAGCCCGCCGTGCTGCTCGGGCACGATGCGGTCGATGGCGCAGTTGGCGAAGATCGCGTTGTCTGCGGGGCCGTGCTTGCGCACCTCGGCGGCCAGGATGTCGGTGCCCCCGATCGCGTTCTCGCACGCGATCACGACGAGCGGCTCGGTCTTCTCGCGGGCGGCGAGCCCCTTGGCGATGACCGGCGCCACGAACTGCAGGATGCGCGCGCCGACCGCCGTCGTGACGACGTCGGCGGCGGCGATCTCGGCGATGACGTCGGCCTCGTGCGTCTTCGAGTTGATGGCGCGGTACCCGTCGACGACGTGCTCGCGGGCGCCCTCCCCCACCTCGATGACGCGGTAGCTGGGCTGCTGCTGCAGCGCTCCGATCAGCTCCTCGCTGACCTCGGCGAAGACGACCTCGTAGCCGCTCTCGTGAAGGAACTGCGCGACGAAACCGCGCCCGATGTTGCCCGCACCGAAGTGCACCGCCGTGCCCGCCATGCTCCCGATCCTATTCGGGGGCGGTCGGCGCACCGCGCTCGGGCAGATGCTGCTGGCAGGTATCGCGCATCCGAACCGGGCCCGCGCCCTCACCCAGCAGATGCCGCCGATGGATGCTGACGAGGCGGAACGGGCTCGCGAGTGACTACGGATTCGACGGACGGTCCGTCGAATCCGTAGTCACCGCGCTCAGCCCGCCATTCGGACTCGGAGTGCCGCACCTGCATCCGCGGTGTGCTCGGTGCGACGGCCCGCAGCCCTGACGTGCTTCGACATGCCGCATCCGCGGGCGTTACGCGCACGACACATCCATGGCGTTGAATCGACTGCACCATGGACCTCATCTCGGTGGAGCAGGTGCGCATCGCCCGCGACCGCGCCGACCTCGTGCCCGGCGCTCGCCCGCTCGGCGGCGGCACGTGGCTCTACTCCGAGCCGCAGCCCGACGCCGTGCTGCTCGATCTGCTCGGCTTCGGCTGGGAGCCGGTGGTCCGCACCGCGACGCACCTCTCCATCGCCGCGACCTGCACCATCGCGACGCTGCGCGAGCTGCCCGACTCCCCCCTGTTCCGACCGCTGGCGGATGCCCTGCTCGCCTCGTGGAAGGTGCAGCGCCGCGCCACCGTCGGCGGCAACATCGCCCTGGCTCTCCCGGCAGGACCGATGACAGCGCTCGCCGTGGGCTTGGATGCGGCGCTCACGCTGTGGTCCGCGGACGCCACCCGGGAGATCCCGGCTGCCGAGTTCGTGACCGGGGTCGTCTCCACCGTCCTGCGACCCGGCGAGGTGGTGCGCTCGATCGAGTTCCCGCTTGATGCGCTCGCGCAGCCGGCAGCGTTCCGGCGCATCTCGCTGGCGCCGCTCGGCCGCACCGGCACGCTCGTCACGGGGCGGCGGACGCCCGACGGCGTCGTGCTCGGCGTCACCGGCGGCACCGAGCGGCCGCACGTGGTGACCTCGCTCGAGCAGCTCGACGCCGTCGACGACTGGTACGACGACCCGCACGGCTCCCCCGACTGGCGCGAGGCGATGACCCGGCGGTTCGCCGCCGAGCTCGTGGCGGAGCTCTCGTGAGGTTCGAGGTCGACGGCGCACCCCTGGAGGTGGAGCCGCGCCCCGGCCAGGTGCTGCGGACCCTGCTGCGGGAGCAGGGCATCCACTCGGTGAAGAAGGGATGCGACGCCGGCGACTGCGGCGCCTGCACCGTGCTGCTCGACGGGGACCCCGTGCACTCCTGCATCACGCCGGCGCACCGGCTCGAGGGTGCCACCGTCACGACCGCCGCCGGACTCGGGACGCCCGAGCAACCGCATCCCGTGCAGCGCGCGTTCGTGGACGCCGGCGGCTACCAATGCGGGTTCTGCACCGCGGGCTTCGTGGTCACCGCCACCGCCATCGAGGGCGACGACCTGCCGCGCGAGCTCAAGGGCAACCTGTGCCGGTGCACCGGCTACCGGTCGATCGGCGACGCGATCCACGGCGTGCGCAACACCTCGGCGCAGGGCCTCGCCGGCGACTCGGTCGCGCCGCCGGCGGCGATGCGGGTCGTCACCGGCACCGAGCCGTACACGCTCGACGCGACCACCACCGGGCTGGCGCACCTCAAGGTGCTGGGCAGCCCGCACGCGCACGCCCGCATCCGCTCGATCTCCACCGAGCGCGCGCTCGCCCTCGACGGCGTGCTCGCGGTGCTCACCCACCACGACGCGCCAAGCACACTGTTCTCCACCGGGCGGCATCAGGATCGCACCGACGACCCGGACGACACCCGCGTGCTCGACGAGGTGCTGCGCTTCCGCGGGCAGCGGGTCGCCGCGGTGATCGCCGAGACCGTCGCCATCGCCGAACGGGCGCTGCAGCTCATCGACGTCGAGTACGAGGTGCTGCCCGCGGTGTTCGACCCGGCCGTCGCGCGTGAGCCCGGCGCGCCGCTCGTGCACGGCGACAAGGGGCCGGCGTCGCGCATCCTCGACCCCGCCCGCAACACCGTCGCCGAGTTCCACGGGCGGATGGGCGACGTGGATGCCGCGGTCGCCGCGTCCGCCGCCTCCGTCTCCGGGGTGTGGAGCACCGCCCGCGTGGCGCACGCCGCGCTCGAGACGCACGCCACCCGCGGCTGGCTCGACCGGGACGGCCGGCTGGTGCTGCGGACGTCATCCCAGGTGCCGTTCCTCGTCCGCGACGAGATCGCGCACATCTTCGAGCTCGACCGCGACCGGGTGCGCGTCTTCACCGCTCGCGTCGGCGGCGGCTTCGGCGGCAAGCAGGAGCTGCTCACCGAGGACATCGTCACCCTCGCCGTGCTGAGGACCGGGCGGGCGGTGCAGTACGAGTTCACCCGGGAGGACGAGTTCGCGATCGCCCCCGGCCGCCACCCGATGCGCGTCGGGGTGACCGTCGCCGCCGACGCGGACGGGCGCCTCACCGCGCTGGCCGTCGACCAGCTCATGGACACCGGCGCCTACGGCAACCACGGCGTCGGGGTCATGTTCCATTCGGTGCACGAGTCGGTCGCGGTGTACCGCTGCGCCAACAAGCGGGTGGATGCCCAGTCGGTGTACACGAACAACCCGCCGGCCGGCGCCTTCCGCGGCTACGGTCTCGGTCAGGTGATCTTCGCGATCGAGTCGGCCATGGACGAGCTGGCGCGGAAGCTCGGGATCGACCCCTTCGAGTTCCGGCGCCGCAACGCCGTCGTGCCGGGCGACGCCCTCATCGTGTGCGACCCCGACGAGGAGGGCGATCTCGCGATCGCCAGCTACGGCCTCGACCAGTGCCTCGACCTCGCCGAGCAGGCGCTCGACCGGTCGCTCACCGGCCCCGACGGCTGGCGCACCGGCGAGGGCATGGCGCTGTCGATGATCGCCACCATCGCGCCGCGCGGGCACTACGCCGACGTCGCGATCCAGCTGCTCGACGACGGCACCTACCTCGCGAGCGTCGGCACCGCCGAGTTCGGCAACGGCACCACCACTGTGCACGCGCAGCTCGCGGCGACCGCGCTCGGCACGACCGTCGACCGCATCCGCATCCGCCAGTCCGACACCGACGTCACCCGGTACGACACCGGCGCCTTCGGCTCCGCCGGCGTCGTGGTCGCCGGCAAGGCGCTGCATCACGCCGCCCTGTCGCTGCGTCGCATGATCGACGAGCGGGGCACGATCCCGGGCCTGCGGGCCGAGGGGCACCACGACGGCACGCCGCGATCGGTGGCGTTCAACGTGCACGCGTTCCGGGTGGCGGTGCAGCCCGAGACCGGCGAGGTGCGCATCCTGCAGAGCATCCAGGCGGCGGATGCCGGCACCGTGCTGAACCCGGAGCAGCTGCGCGGGCAGGTCGAGGGCGGCACCGCGCAGGCGATCGGCTCAGCGCTCTACGAGGAGGTCGTGGTGCGGGATGGCGAGGTGCTGACCCGCACGTTCCGCAACTACCGCGTGCCGCAGTTCGCCGACGTGCCGATCACCGAGGTGCTGTTCGCACAGACCCACGACGACCTCGGCCCGCTCGGCGCGAAGTCGATGAGCGAGGCGCCCTACAACCCGGTGGCGCCGGCGCTCGCCAACGCGATCCGGGATGCGCTGGGCGTGCGCCCGACGGAGCTGCCCATGTCGCGCGACCGGCTGTGGCGGCTGGCGCGCGACGCGGGCTGAGCAGGTCCCGGGCATGGTCGCGGCCTGAGCGCACCCCGGCAGGTTCGCGGATTCGGTTAACGCGCCGACACGCCGCTGCGGCAGCGGCGACACGCCGCCGAGCGCCCTCTCAACCGAATCCGCGAACCACGGGCCCGGCGGGAGCGGGCGCGGCGTGGATCGGCCCGGCGGTGTCGCGCAGGGGCAGCGCCGAGGCGCCCGCGTGCACGGCCAGCACCTCCGCCAGGATCGAGATCGCGGTCTCCTCGGGGGTCGAGGCCCCGAGGTCGAGACCGATCGGGCTGTGCAGCCCGGTGAGGTCGTGCACGCCGCGCTCGCGCAGCGACGCGATGCGCCGGTCGTGGGTGGTGCGCGACCCCATGGCGCCGACGTAGAACGCGGGGCTCGCGAGCGCGATGGCCAGCAGCTCGGCATCGAACCGGGCGTCGTGGCTCAGGATGCAGACGGCGGTGTCGGCGTCGACGGCCGCGCCCTGGAGGAACGTCGTCGGCCAGGCCACGACGCGCTCGACGTCAGGGAAGCGCTCCGGCGTGAGGAACAGCGCGCGCGGGTCGCACACCGTGACCGCGAAGCCGGCGGATGCGGAAGCCGCCGCCAGCGCTGCGGCGAACTCCATCGCGCCGAACAC
>DATMVL010000073.1:0-8371 GCA_035563175.1 Rhodoglobus sp.
GCATCCCCGCCTCGGTGCTGGCCGGTGCGCTGACTCAGGCGAAGGAGGCTCGCACGACGATCCTCTCGGTCCTGAACCAGGCCATCGACGCGCCCGACGAGATGGCGCCGACCGCGCCGCGCGTCATCAGCGTGCAGATCCCGGTCGACAAGATCGGCGAGCTGATCGGCCCGAAGGGCAAGACGATCAACGGGATCCAGGACGAGACCGGCGCGGACATCTCGATCGAGGACGACGGCACCGTGTACATCGGCGCGGTCGACGGCCCGTCGGCCGAGGCGGCCCGCGCGGCGGTCAACGCCATCGCGAACCCGCTGAACCCGGAGGTCGGCGAGCGCTTCCTCGGCACCGTGGTGAAGCTGGCCGCGTTCGGGGCGTTCGTCTCGCTCACGCCCGGCAAGGACGGCCTGCTGCACATCAGCGAGGTCCGCAAGCTCGCCGGTGGCAAGCGCGTCGAGAACGTCGAGGACGTGCTCGGTGTCGGCCAGAAGATCCAGGTCGAGATCACCAAGATCGACGACCGCGGAAAGCTGTCGCTTGCCCCGGTGATCGACGAGGCCGCGACCGGCGACTCGGACGGCGGCGCTGCGGCGTCCGACGGCCCGGAGGCCCCGGCCGAGGGCTGATCCACAGCACCATAGAAGGGCCCGTTCCGCTTCCGGGACGGGCCCTTCGTCATGCTCGAACGCTCGACCGCCCCCGAAGAGGGGGCTGAGGAGAGCGCTCCCGCCGCCCTATCGTGAGGGCGTGCTGGATGACCTGCGCGGGTGGCTGGATGGCTGGCTGATCTGGGTCCTCGTGGTCGGCTCGCTCGCGGTGACCACCGGCGTCGTCGCGGTCATGAAGCTGCGGGCCCGCGCCGAGGAGCGCCGGCCGCAGTACCGCCGGGAACGCGTCTAGGCCGGCGTCTCGCTCACGCCGATCAGCTGCGCGCGGGCGACGATGTGCTCGCGCACCTGGAACCCGAGGATCGCCGGCGTGCTGCCCTCCGGGATCTCGAGCCGCTCGACGTCGAGCGCGCTCAGCGTGAAGACGTAGCGGTGCTCGCCGTCACCGGGCGGGGGCGCGGCGCCGAGGTAGCGCTGCAGACGCAGCTCGTTGTGCAGGGTGACCGCGCCGGCCGGCAGCAGTCCGGCATCCGGATCGCCCGCATCCTGCGGCAGCGAGGTGATCGTGCCCGGGAGGTTGCACACCGCCCAGTGCCACCAGCCGCTGCCCGTCGGCGCGTCCGGATCGTAGACCGTCAGCGCGAAGCTGCGGGTGCCCGAGGGTGCGCCCTCCCAGTGCAGCGTGGGGGAGCGGTCCTCCCCGCCCGCGCCCGAGATGCCCGAGCGGGCCCACCTCGGCAGCGTCTCGCCGGCGGCGAAATCGGGGCTGGTCAGCGTGAACGACGGCACGACCGGGAGACGCCAGTTCGGATCGTTGGTCATGTCGCCAGTATCGCGCCGCCGCGCGGACAAGGGAATCCGCGCTGCACGAGCGGGCCGGGTCGTCAGGCAGCGGACTGCTTTCACCATGCACGCCGCGGGCGGATGCGATAACCGTGACGTAACGATCCGGTGATCCGGTCCGTCCGCGTCGGTCGTCGCCCCTACAGTGCAGAGCAGGAGGGGCGGTATGACGACGCTGCACGAGGCACCGGTCTCGCCGCCGCTCGCCGCCCGGCGCAGCATCGGCCACTCCGACCTGCGGGTCTTCCCGCTGGCGATCAGCGGCAACGTGTTCGGCTGGACGGCGGACGACGCCGCCACCGACGCGATCCTCGACGCGTTCGTCGAGCACGGGGGCAACCTGGTCGACACGGCCGACTCGTACGCGGCGGGCCGCAGCGAGACGATGATCGGCAACTGGATGCGCCGGCGGCGCAACCGGGACCGCATGGTGGTCGCCACCAAGGTCGGCAAGTCGGCCGACCACCCCGGCCTGCGTGCCCGTGTGCTCACCCGGGCGGTGCACGAGTCCCTGAACCGGTTGCAGACCGGGCACATCGACCTGCTGTACCTGCACATCGACGACCCCGAGGTGGAGTTCGACGAGACGCTGCTCGCCGTCGACGAGCTCATCCGGGCCGGGAAGGTGCGGTACTTCGGCGGCTCCGATCACACCGGCGACCGCCTCATCGAGGCGCGGGTCGCGTCGGCGCAGCTCGGCGTCGCGCCGATGGCGGCGCTGCAGAAGCACTACAACCTGCTGCACCGCACCGAGGTCGAGGGCGACCTCGCGCAGGTGGCCGCCCGGTTCGGGCTCGGCGTCATGCCGCGCTTCGCCCTGGCGAGCGGATTCCTCACCGGCAAGTACCGGCACCGCGCCGACCTGGTGAGGAACGGCCGGGGCGGCGAGGTGAAGCGCCTGCTCACCCGGCGCAACCTGCGCGTCCTGTCGGCCCTCGACTCGGTCGCCGCGGCGCACCAGGTGGCACCGGCGACGATCGCGCTGGCGTGGCTGCTCGCGAGACCCGATGTGGTGGCGCCGGTGGTGTCGGCGACCGGCGCGGAGCAGGTCGCCGACCTCACCGCGGCCGCGGGCATCCGGCTCACCCGGTCGCAGGTCACCGAGCTCGACCGCGTCTCGCGCTGAGCCGGCGGGGCGGCTAGAGCAGTCCGGGGATGGTCAGCCAGCCCAGCCGCACCAGCAGCACGACCGCGGTGAGGATGAGCGCGACCACCGTGACGACGAGGCCGCCGCGGCGCACCCGGCCCACGAAGAGCCCCACCGCCAATGCGATCAGCAGCAGGACCAGCCAGGTGACGGTGGTCAGCGGCTCGGGGAACGCGACGAACAGCGTGAGCAGCAGCAGCACCGCGAACACGATCTCGGCGATGCCGACGATGAGCCCGCCTCCGCGTCCGCGCAGCCGGGCGATGCCGTCGACGACGGCGAGGACGCCGGCGAGCACGGTGAGGATGAACAGCAGATCGATGGTGACCATCGGGGTGATCCTTCCACTCTGCAGAGCACCGCGGTCCCAGTACCGCGGCCGGCACTCACGCTAGCGGTCGGCCGTCGCCGCACGTCCGAGCGTTGCGGCGCTCGGAAGCGACGTGCTATCTAGTGCTTCGCCTCGGCGATGACGCGCCCGGCGATCCGCGAGAGGGCGGCGGTCGCGGCGACCGCGTCGCCCGCGTAACCGCCGGAGAGCGCCCCGTCGCGGGCGAGCAGCAGCTCGTCGGCGCCGTCGCCCGGGGTGGGATGCCCGAGGTCGCGCAGCAGGTCGGCCAGCGTATCCACGTACCACTCGCGGTGCGCGGTGACGATGCGGCGGACCGGGTGCGCGGCATCGGGGAACTCGGCCGCGGCGTTGATGAAGGGGCAGCCCCGGAACCCCGGCGAGGCGATCTCCGCCGCGATGGCCGCGACGAAGCCGTTCAGCGCGCCCTCGGCGTCGGGTGCGTCGGAGATGATGCCGGCGAGGTTCGCCTTGACGCGCTCATGCCGGTTCGAGACGTACTCGACGATCAGGTTGTCCTTGGCGCGGTAGTGCTTGTAGAAGGTCGCCTTCGTGACCGCGGAGGCGGCGATGATGCGGTCGACGCCGACGTTGCGGATGCCGTCCTCGTAGAAGAGGTCGTTGGCCGTCTCGAGGATGCGGCCCTTCGCCGGAGCGCGCTGAGCGGTCGGAGTGGGGGACTCGACGACCGACACAGCGCGACTCCTTGCAAGGGAAGACCGGCTGGGGGACCGGTATTCGGGGGGAACGTGCGGACCGTTCGGGTTCGATCCTCACGCGTTCGGGCTCTGGGGGAAGCCCACGAGCGACTGTAGCAGGAGAGGACAGACAGACCAGTCTGTTTGTCCGCATGCCCGGACCCCAGTTCGGGGGGTGCGGCGGTGCGGCTGAGGTTGCTGTGACCGGTGATGCTGATGGTGTTCGTCCTCAGCGATCAGCCGCTCGACGCGCCGCCGGAGTCGCCGCGGACGCCGTCGCGTAGGCTCGGGATGATGAACGGCGCCGTCGCACTCCCGCTCGACCTCCACGACCTCTCGTTCACCGCATCCGGCGACTGCCTGGTCCGCCGGACGGTGCTGCCCAGCGGCGTGCGCATCCTCAGCGAGGCGGTGCCCGGTGCCCGCAGCGCCACCGTCGGCTACTGGGTCGCGGTCGGCTCGCGGGACGAGCAGCCCGCCACCTACGGGTCCACGCACTTCCTCGAGCACCTCCTGTTCAAGGGCACCGCCACGCGCAGCGCCCTCGACATCGCCGTGTCGTTCGACGCCGTCGGCGGCGAGCACAACGCGATGACCGGCAAGGAGTACACCTGCTACTACGCGAAGATCCAGGATCGCGACCTGCCGATGGCAATCGATGTGCTCGCCGACATGTTCACCTCCAGCCTGCTCGAACCCGAGGAGTTCGAGAGCGAGCGCGACGTCATCCTCGAAGAGCTCGCGATGGCCGACGACGACCCGTCCGACGTCGTCAGCGAGCGGTTCTTCGAGGCGGTGCTCGGTGACCACCCGCTCGGCCGGCCGATCGGCGGCAGTCCCGAGACCATCCGGGCGGTGGGTCGGAACGCCGTCTGGGATCACTACCGCGGCAACTACCGTCCGCAGGACCTCGTCGTGACCGTGGCCGGCGCCGTGGATCATGACGAGCTGGTGCAGCGGGTGAGCGCGGCGCTGCAGCGCGCCGGCTGGGATCTCGGCGTCGCCGCGGCCCCGGTGCCGCGACGGGACGCCACGGCGGGCCTCATCGAACGGGGCGCCCCGCTCGTCGTCGTCGACCGGCCCACCGAGCAGGCGAACCTCATCGTCGGCGTCGCGGGCATCGCCGCCGCCGACGAGCGCCGGCCGGCGCTGAACGTGCTGAACTCGATCCTCGGCGGCGGCATGTCGAGCCGCCTCTTCCAGGAGGTGCGCGAGCGGCGCGGTCTTGCGTACTCCGTCTACTCGTTCCCGCCGAGCTACTCCGATGCCGGGCTCTTCGGCATGTACGCGGGATGCTCGCCGGCGAAGGCCCCGCAGGTGGCCGAGCTGATGCTCGGCGAGTTCGCGCGGCTCGGCCGGCAGGGCGTCGAGCCCGAGGAGGTGACCCGCGCCCTCGGCCAGCTCAGCGGCGCCTCAGCACTCGCGCTCGAGGACTCCGACACGCGCATGACGCGGCTGGGCCGCAGCGAGCTGACCCTCGGCGAGTTCGTCGACCTCGACGAGTCGCTGCGCCGGCTGCACACCGTGAGCGCGGAGGACGTTCGCGAACTCGCCGCGGAGCTCGCCGCGCGCCCGATCTCGATCGCCGCCGTCGGCGCGGTGAGCGAAGACGACCTGCGAGGGCTGGCGACGACGCCGGCCGCCGCCTGAACGATCGGCGAGAGCACCGCATGGCCCACTACCTCTACCTCGTCCGCCACGGGGAGCAGCTCGACGCCGAGCACGGCATCGCCGACGGGCCGCTCTCGCCGCGCGGCATCCGGCAGGCCCACGCGATCGCCGACCGCCTCGGCGGGGTGCCGTTCACGCACGCGTGGCATTCGCCCCTGCAGCGGGCTGAGCAGACCGCGCAGATCATGACCGAGCGGATGCCGTCGCTGCAGTCGCAGCCGAGCACGCTGCTCATGGACTGCATCCCGTGCGGCCCGCAGCCCGACATGCCCGCCGCCTTCGAGCCGTTCTTCGGCGGGGTCACCCCCGAGCAGATCGAGGCCGGCGAGGCTCAGATGGCGGATGCGGTGGCCGAGTTCCTCGCGCCGGCTCGCGAGGACCGCCACGACCTGCTCATCACGCACAACTTCGTGATCGCGTGGTTCGTGCGGGAGGTCTTCGGCGCGCCCCAATGGCGGTGGCTGGGGCTCAACCAGGCCAACTGCGGGTTGACGATCATCCGGGTGCGCTCGGCGAAGCCGCCGGTGCTGCTGACCCACAACGATCTCGGGCATCTGCCGGCGGAACTGCGCACCGGCCTGCCGGCCGACCAGCCCTACTGAAGCGCCTTCCGGTACCAGTTGGTCGCGTTCGGGTTGTCGTTGTACGGCGCCACGTCCTGGTAGCCGCTCGAGCGGTACAGCCCGCCCGCGGCCTCGAGCGACGCGTTCGTGTCGAGCACGACCTCGGTCGCGCCCAGCTCCGCTGCTCGGCGCTCCAGCTCGGCGAGCAGCCCGCGGCCGAGCCCCTGGCCTTGGAGCGCCGGGCGGATCCAGAGGTGCTTGACCTCGTACCGCACCGGTGAGAGACGGCGTACGCCACCGCATCCCGCCACCGCGTCGTCGGTGAGCACGGTCAGGAACACGCCCTCCGGCGGGGTGAACGCGGCCGCCGACGGGTAGCTGCGCCGGTACCCGTCGGGCTGCGGGAACGTCGCGGCGCGGTAGTCGAAGTACTCGTCGAGCAGCTGCCGCGCCACCGGGTCGTCGACGGCGGTGGGGCGGTGCTCGATCATGCTGCAAGCGTAGGCCGGTAGCCTGATGGGATGACCACCACCGTCGCCGTCGTCGGCGCCACCGGCCGGATGGGCGGCCTCGTCAGCCGGATCGTGGAGGCCGAGCCGGGATTCGAGCTCGTGGCGGCCATCGACTCCAAGGGCGACCTGAACGCGATGAACGCCGCCGACATGGTGGTGGATGTCACGGTGCCGGGCGCGTCGCAGACCGTCGTCGAGCACGCGCTCGCCCACGGACTCAACGTGCTCGTCGGCACCTCCGGCTGGACGTCGGATCGCATCGCCGCCCTCGAACGCACCATCCTGGGCAGGCTCGACCTCGGGGTGGTGATCGTGCCGAACTTCTCGATCGGCTCCGTGCTGGCGACCTCGTTCGCCACCAAGGCCGCGCGGTTCTTCGACTCCATCGAGATCGTCGAGGCGCATCACGCCGCCAAGGTCGATTCGCCCTCCGGCACCGCCGTGCGCACCGCCGAGCTGATGGCCGCTGCGCGCGGCGAGAACCCGGTGGCGGCGCCGCACTCCGATCAACGTGCTCGCGGTCAGCAGGTGGCGAGCATCCCCGTGCACAGCCTGCGGATGCAGGGCGTCGTCGCGAAGCAGGATGTGCTGTTCGGGGGCAACGGCGAGGTGCTGACCATCGCCCACGAGACGCTGTCGCCGAGCTCGTACGAGGCGGGCATCCAGGTGGCCCTGCGGGCGACACCGGCTGCGCGCGGCGTCATCGTCGGGCTCGACAAGCTCATCGACCTGTCGTGAGGGGGGCCGCCGCCGCGATCGGCATGGCGGCGCTGCTGGCGCTGTACCTCGTGTTCACCGCGCAGGTCGCGGTGCGGCTCATCCTCGACGACGAGCCCGCGGCGAAGGGGCTGGGCATCGCCCTGGCGGTGCTGCCGCTGCTCGGCGCGTTCACGCTCGTCGCCGAGCTGCTGTTCGTGTTCCGCGGCCAGCGGCTGCTGAAGCGTCTCGGCGCCGAGGGCGGGCTGCCCGTCGACGACCTGCCGAGGCTGCCGTCCGGGCGCATCGACCCGGTCGCGGCCGACGAGCGCTTCCCGGCGTTCAAGGCCGAGGTGGAGGCGGCGCCGGAGGACTGGCGCGCATGGCTGCGCCTCGGGCTCGCGTACGACGCGTCGGGCGATCGCCGCCGGGCGCGCTGGGCGACCCGGCGGGCGATCATGTTGGAGCGGTCAGCGCGACGCGGCCAGCGCTGACATCGCCGCGTTGATGGTGCGGTGACGGAACTCGAAGCCGTCGGCCTCCAGGCGCTCGGGCACGACCTCCTGATCGGCGAGCAGCACGTCGTGGCCGAAGTCGCCGGTCGCTTCGAGGGCGAAGGTCGGCACCGCCCACGGGTGCCAGCGGCCGAGCACCCGGGCGAGCGCGGAGGTGATCTCGCCGCTGCGGGCGGCGATCGGGCCGGCGAGGTTGACGACCCCCTCGAGGTCGGAGGTCAGCAGGTGCCGGATGGCGGCGGCCTCGTCGAACAGCGAGATCCAGGGCCAGAACTGCCGGCCGGTGCCGATGCGGGCGCCGAGGCCGAGCAGGGTCAGCGGGATGAGCGGCGCGAACGCGCCGCCGGGGCCCACGACGACGCCGGTGCGCAGCTTCACGAGCCTGGTGGTGGTGGGCGTGAGGTCGGCGGCCTGCTCCCAGGCCTCGACCACGTCGGCGAGGAAGCCCTCGCCCTTGGTCGAGGCCTCCGTGAGCTGCTCGCCCGGCCGGTCGCCGTAGTAGCCGACGGCCGAGCCTGCGAGGTACACCGACGGCGGCTCCGAGGACGCGGCGATCGCCTCGGCGATCGCCTGGGTGCCCCGCACCCGCGAGTAGAGGATCTCGCGCTTGTAGTGCGGCGTCCAGGGCAGACGGCCGGTGGGCGCGCCGGCGAGGTTGACCACCGCATCCGCCTGCTCGATCGCGACCGGATCGACCCAGAGGTCGGCGGGTGACCACCGGTACTCGTCCGCCGTCTTCGGCTCGCCGCGGGTGAGGCGCAGCACCTCG
>DATMVL010000074.1:0-5852 GCA_035563175.1 Rhodoglobus sp.
GTCGCCGATGCCGCGCTCGTGCTCGACGCGATCGCCGCGCCGTCGCCGTTCTCGGTCGGGCCGCCCAGCTGGGACGGCGGCGCCTTCCTCAACGCCGCGGTCCGCGGCGAGGGCCGCTTCGAGATCGGCGTCACGACGGCGTCGCCGTGGTCGCCCGCCTACGACCTGGACATCGAGCCCGCCGCGGATGAGGCGCTCCAGGTGGCCATCCGCGAGCTCACCGCCGTCGGCCACGGTCTGCAGGAGCTCGACTGGGTGCCGGGGGAGGAGTACGCGCCGGCGTTCCGCACGATCTGGCAGGCGGGCGCCGCGAATCTCCCCGCCGAGACGGACGAGGAGCTCGGCCGCCTGGAGCCGCTCACCCGGTGGCTGGTCGAACGTGGTCGGGCGCTCGGCGCCCGCGATCTCGCGGCCGCCCTGCAGCAGCTCGCCGTCTTCGAGCGACGCACGATCGCCGCGTTCGCCCCCGTGGATGCCGTGCTCACCCCGGCGCTGGCGATGACCCCGCGACCGGTCGGCTGGTACGACCGGGAGGACGGCGAGCGCAACTTCGAGCAGCAGGTGCGGTACACCCCGTGGACCAGCTTCGCCAACGTGAGCGGACTGCCCGCCATCGTGCTGCCCGTGCACCACACCGCGGACGGGCTGCCGATGGGGGTGCAGCTCATCGGCCGGCCGGGGCGGGAGGATGTGCTGCTCGCCATCGGCGCGCAGCTCGAGCGGCGACTGCACTGGCAGCGCCGGCATCCGCCGCAGTGGTGAGACTCGCAGCACGCTGAGGTAAGGCTTGCCTATACTGGCGGAGGAATGTCGCCCATCACCTGGAACCCCGAGGCCGCCGACCGCATCCTGCTCGCAGGTGACGAGTCGGCGCTGCCGACGATCCGCATGATCCTCGCCACCCTGCCGGCGAAGGCCCGCGGGCAGGTGTTCATCGAGGTGCAGGCCGAGCACGATGTCGAGCGTCTGGATGCCCCGGGCCGTTTCGCGGTGTGCTGGCTGGTGCGCGACCGCGGGCAGCGGCTCCGACGCTCCGTCGACGCATGGCTCGCCGAGATGCTGCCGGTGAGCGGCGTCGCCGAGTCGAGCGTCTACGCGTGGATCGCCGCCGACGGCCCCGCCCGGCTGCTGACGTCGGACTAGCGCAGCCCCACCATCCGGGCGCTCGCCTCCCACAGCGCCTCCTCCGTGCCGTCGGCGCTGCGCTGCACCCGTCCGCCCGGACGCAGCCGGTCGAAGTAGGTGCCGCTGCGCACCCCGGTGTCCGGTACCGAGGCGAGGTGCACGAGCGGTGCCGCGCCCTCGGCGACCGAGATCTGCAGCCGCGACCCGACCATCCGGTTGAGCGCCTTCACCATGCCGGAATCCGCACCGAAGCTGGTCGTCACGTAGCCGGGATGGAACGAGTACGCCTCGTACCCGGCAGCCGCGAGCGCCCGGGCGAACACGATCGTCGCGATTTTCGACGTGCCGTAGGCCCGCCAGCCGCCCAGCCAGCGCCGGTGCTCCCAGTTCAGGTCGTCCACGCGCAGCCTGCCGCTGAGATTCGCGATGCTCGCCGTGCCGAGGATGCGCGACCCCTGCAGCGCCGGCAGCAGCAGCTGCGTGAGCAGGAACGGGGCGAGGTGGTTGTGCTGGATGGTGCGCTCGAACCCGTCCTCGGTGAGCGCCCGTTCCGGCACGAGCCCGCCCGCGTTGTTGGCCAGGACATCGATGTGCGGATACGCGGTGCCCAACGCATCGGCGAGCGCGCGCACGTCGTCGAGCCGGTCGTAGTCGGCCAGGAACGCCCGACCGCCGACCTCGTCCGCGACCGCGCGGGTGCGCTCCGGATTGCGGCCGACGACCGCGACCTCCCAGCCGAGGTCCGACAGGCGACGCGCTGCCTCCGCCCCGATCCCGGAGCTGGCGCCGGTGATCACCGCGACCCGGTTCATGCATAGCCTCCCTTGCGCAGACCCGCCTCGATCTCGAAGCGGTTGCGGCGGGCATCCCGACCCGCCTCGATGTACAGCGGGATGAACGCCAGCCCGTACCTGCGCCACTGCGCGCGGTGCACGGCCTCGTGCTCGAGGATCGCGGGGGAGACGTTGCCGGAGGTCAGGAACACCGCCCCGATGGTGGTGCCACCGCGGCCGAACGCCCACGACGGCAGTCCACGTGCCACGATCACGCCGCCCTCTCGGGAGATGCGGCGCCCGAGCACGGCGCCCCAGACGAACCCGCACGCGGTCGCGAACCAGTAGCCCGGTCGCGCGACGACCGGATGCAGCAGCACGCGCCGCAGCCAGCCGATGCGGGCCAGGCGGCGGACGATGCCGCCGGACCTCCGCTCAACCACGCCCGTAGGACTCGAGCAGTCGCAGCCAGATCTCGCTCATCGTCGGGTAGGCCGGCACCGCGTGCCACAGCCGGTCGATCGGCACCTCGCCGGCGACCGCGATCGTGGCGGCCTGCAGCAGCTCGGCGACGTCCTGCCCGACGAACGTGACGCCGAGCAGCACCCTGCGCTCCTCGTCGACGACCATGCGCGCCGTGCCGGTGTAGCCGTCGGCCTGCACGCTGGAGCCGGCCACCCAGCTCAGGTCGTAGTCGACCACGCGTACGTCGTACCCGGCCTCCTCCGCGGCCGCCGAGGTCAGCCCGACCGAGGCGACCTCCGGCTCCGAGAAGGTCACCTGCGGCACCACCCGGTGATCGGCGGTGGCGACGTGGCGGCCCCACGGCGCGTCGTCGACCGGCTCGCCCTTCGCGCGGGCCGCGATGACGTCGCCGCAGGCGCGCGCCTGGTACTTGCCCTGGTGGGTGAGCAGCGCGCGGTGGTTCACGTCGCCCACCGCGTACAGCCAGTCGGTGCCGGCCACCAGCAGGGTGTCGTCGACCTCGAGCCAGTCGCCGGGGGTGAGTCCGACCGTCTCCACCCCGATGTCCTGCGTGCGCGGTGCCCGGCCGGTCGCGACCAGCACCTCCTCGGCCACGACGGCATCGTCGCCGACGAACAGCGTGACGCCGTCCTCGGTGCGCTCGACGCGCTCCGGGGATGCGGTGCGGATGTCGACACCGAGCTCCCGCAGCCCCGCGCCGACAAGCTCCGCGGCGATGTCCTCCTGTCCGCGCAGCAGCCCGCTGCGGGCGAGGATCGTGACCCGCGTGCCGAACGACGCGTACGCGGTCGCCATCTCGACCGCGACGACGCCGCCGCCGATGATGGCGAGGGATGCCGGGGCCGCCTTCGCGCTCGTCGCCTCCCGCGGTGTCCACGGCTTCGCATCTCGCAGGCCGGGGATGTCGGGCAGCAGGGGGTCGGAGCCGGTGGCGACCACCACGGCGTGCCGCGCGGTCAACTCCGTCGCCTCGCCGTCGGCGGCGGTCACCGCGACCGTCTTCTCGCCGGTGAGGCGGGCGTGGCCGCGCACCAGCTCGATGCCGGCGCCGCGCACCCAGTCGACCTGGCTGGAGTCGTCCCAGTCGTGCACCATCGTGTTGCGCCGGGCGAACACCGCGGCGACGTCGAGCTGCCCGGTGACGGCCTGCGCCGCGCCCGGCACCCGCTGCGCGGCACGCAGCGCCATGCCGCTGCGGATCAGCGTCTTCGAAGGCATGCAGGCCCAGTACGAGCACTCGCCGCCGACGAGCTCGCTCTCCACGAGCACGGCGGTCAGCCCGCCCTGCACCGCGCGGTCGGCCACGTTCTCGGCGACGGCCCCCGCGCCGAGGATCACGATGTCGGCATCCATGCTCCTCACCCTAGAGGCGGTGCGCTCAGGCTGCGGCGAGGGCTCCGACGATCCTCAGGATCGTCGGCAGGTCCTCGACCGCGTCCGCGGGCGAGGCGGGGGAGAACTCGGTGACGCCCGCGCCGGTCAGCGGGAAGCGCTCGCGCAGCGCGCGGATCGCCGCGACCACCTCCACGCCGGTCAGCCCGAACGGCTCCGGCATCTCGAGGCCGGTGAACTCGGCCGGGTCGAGCACGTCGAGGTCGACGTGGATGTACACGCTCGTCGCTCCCGTCGCCGCGACCGCCTCGACCAGCGCCGCCGGGTCGGCTCCCAGCACGGGGATGCCGTGCTCGGCGATGTACGCCTCCTCGCCCGGGTCGATCGACCGCGCGCCCACATAGAGCACCCGGCCGGCCTGCAGCGGCGTCGCCGGTCGCAGCGGGTCCGGCGCATCGCCCAGCAGGGCTCGCAGCACCATCCCGTTGAACACGCCGGACGGCGAGGTCTCGGGGGTGTTCAGATCGCAGTGCGCGTCGAACCACACGACGGCCATGCCGGGCTCGCGGCGCAGCGCGTGCTCGATCGCTCCGAGCTCGGAGCCGCAGTCGCCGCCGATCAGGATCGGGGTATCCGCCACCCGGTCGAGCGCGTCCTGCACCCGTTCGCGCACCATGGCGATCGACGACACCCGCGGGATGCCGGTGCCGATCGCGTCGCCGGCCTCGATCGGCACCTCCACAATCCTGGTCGCCGCCGACGGGAGGTCGCCGCGGATGGCCTCCGCGCCGTCCACGAGCCGCATCGCCCGGGTCGAGCCGGACGCCTGCCACTCGGGGACGACGACGAACGTGCTGGTCACGGGCTACTCGCCCGAGGTGACCGCCCGGGGGCTCGACCCGGCCTTGAGGGCCGCGAGACGGGCATCCACCTCGGCTTGCTTGTCGAGCTCCTCGAGGCTGTTGAACTGGGCGTCCAGCGACGACGCGGCGATCTCCTGCTGTCCGAGCACGAGGGCCTCCTCGCGGCGGATCTTCTCCTCGAACCGGCCGATCTCGCTGGTCGGGTCCATGATGTCGATCGACTTCACGGCGTCGTGCACCTGCTGCTGCGCCTGCGCGGTCTTCGCTCGCGCGACGAGCTCGTTCCGCTTGGCCGTCAGCTCGTTGAGCTTGCCGCGCATGCCCTCGAGTCCGCGCTTGAGCTGCTCGACCACCTGCGTCTGCGAGGCGATGGTCGGCTCGACCGCGCGCGCCTCGTTCTCGCTGGCGACCTGCTTGCCGAGGGCGACCTTCGCGAGGTTGTCGAACTTGTCGGCACCGGCGGCGTCGCCGCTGGCCCGCAGCTCGTCGGCCTTCAGGCTCGCGGCGAGCGCCTTGCGACCCCAGTCCGCGGCGGCGCCGACATCCTCGGCGTGGTCCTGCTCCATGAGACGCAGGTTGCCGATGGTCTGCGCGACGGCGCTCTCCGCCTCGGCGATCGAGTTGGTGTAGTCGCGCACCAGCTGGTCGAGCATCAGCTGCGGATCCTCCGCCTGGTCGAGCAGGGCGTTGATGTTCGCCTTCACCAGCTGGGTGATGCGTCCGAGGATGGATTGCTTGACCATGGTCGCCTTTCGGTCGAGTGAACTCTCTAGAACCTACCGCCGCGGCTGCGGCCCCCACCACTGCGCCGGGAGCCGCCGAACGACCCCGAGCGCGAGCTGCGGCGCGACGAGCCGCCCCACGAGCTGCGGGAGGAGCTGCGCGACGACCCGCCCCACGAACTGCGCGACGACCCGCCGCTCCAGCCGCCCGAGTACCCGCCGCCGCCGCTGAAGAGCCAGTCGCCGAGGATGCCGCCGAGCCCCGCGCCGTCCTCGCCGTCGCTCCACGCCGTCTGGTGCAGCCGCGCCTCCTGTGCCGCGACCTCGCTGCGGGCGAGCTCCTGGGCCCGACCGGCGAGGGTGAGCGCCTGGGAGGCGGCGGCGAGCGCCGTGACGGGATCGGAGCCCGCCAGCCGGTGCGCCTGCTCGAGCTGGCGCTCGGCCTCGGCCAGGCGGGTGCGCGCCGCGTCGCCGATGCCGCCTCGGCGGGTGGCGATGTACTCCGCGGCGCCGGTGACCTGCGAGCGGGCGGTCGACAGGGTCGCGTCGAG
>DATMVL010000075.1:0-3417 GCA_035563175.1 Rhodoglobus sp.
GGCTCCGAGTCTAGCGGGTGGGATCCTCGCCGCCGCTCAGCGCATCCCAGGCTCCGGATGCCGTGCCAGAGCGGTCGCGGTCGGTCTCGTAGCGCCGGCTGGCGCCCGGCCACCGGCTCGCGGTGAGCACGACGAGCAGGCCGACCACCGCCACCGCGACCCCGGCGATCACGGCGAGGTACGGGAACGTCGTCGGCGTCACGGCGAGCACCAGCTCGGTCACCGACTCGCGGCCCGAGACGGCGGTGACCTCGGTGACGGTCGAGGCGGCGGCGCCGACCGGGTCGGCCAGCGCGAGTGCGGACAGCACGGCGACCGCGCCGCCGATCGCGACCTGCAGCCCGCCGAGCACGACGCGCAGCACCCGGCCGGCGATGGTCAGCGCCGCGGCGGCGGCGAGCCCGGCGAAGGCCAGCGCGGTCAGTGCCGGCGCCGCCCGGTCACCGGCGACATCGAGCCGGAATCCCGTGGTGAGCGCCACGGCGAACCAGGCCTGCGTCCACGCCAGCAGCACGAGCGCGGCCGCCGCGATGCCGGCCAGCACCAGCACGGTGCGCAGCCGACGGGCGGTCACGGGATGCGCCGCATCGCGTTCGCCACAGCGACCGCGCGCAGCGGTGCGGCGGCCTTGTTCTGCGCCTCCTGGTGCTCGGAGAGCGGGTCGGAGTCGGCGACGAGGCCGGCTCCGGCCTGCACGCGCGCGAGGCCGCCCACGATCACCGCGGTGCGGATCGCGATCGCGAGGTCGGCATCCCCGGCGAAGTCGAGGTAGCCGACCACGCCGCCGTAGATCCCGCGCTGCGCCGGCTCCAGCTCGTCGATGATCTCGAGCGCTCTCGGCTTGGGCGCGCCCGACAGCGTGCCGGCCGGGAAGGTCGCGCGGAAGGCGTCCACCGCCGTGCGGTCCGGCCGCAGGTCGCCCTCGACCGATGAGACCAGGTGCATGATGTGGCTGAACCGCTCGACCTGCATGAACTCGGTCACCTCGACGCTGCCCGCGACGCAGACCCGCGAGAGGTCGTTGCGGGCGAGATCGACGAGCATGAGATGCTCCGCCCGTTCCTTCGCGTCGGCGAGCAGCTCGTCCGCGAGCTCCGTGTCGCGCTCGGGCGTGTGCCCGCGCGGCCGGGAGCCGGCGATCGGGTGCGAGAACACCCGGCCGGAGGCGACCTTGACCAGCGCCTCCGGGCTGGAGCCGACGATGGAGTACGGCTCCCCCGCCGGGTCGAGCAGCGACAGCAGGTACATGTACGGCGACGGGTTCAGCGTGCGCAGCACCCGGTACACGTCGATCGGCGGCGCGGTGATCTCGTGATCGAAGCGCTGCGAGATGACGACCTGGAAGACGTCGCCGTCGCGGATGAACTCCTTCGACCGCTCGACGGCCGCCTGGTACTCCTCGGGCTGCACCCGCGGCACGGGATCCGGCGTGACCGTGAGGTCGACCTCGGCGAGCCACGCCTCGGTGGGCTGCGCGAGGGCGGCCTGCATCGCATCGAGTCGGCGCTGGGTGTCGCCCCACAGCACGTCGCGCTCCTGCGCCGCTTGCCCTGAGCCTGTCGAAGGGTCGTTGAGCGCGTTCGCGATGAGCAGCACGGCGCCCGTGCGGTGGTCGAGCACGACGAGCTCGGAGACGAACGACAGCGCCTGCCCTGGCACGTCGAAGTCGGCCGGCGGAGCATCCGGCAGGTGCTCGAGCTGGCGCACCGCCTCCCAGCCGATGAAGCCGACCAGGCCGCCGGTGAGGGGCGGGTGCCCGTCGACGCGCGGTGTGCGCCACCGGTCGTAGAGGTGCGCGAGGGTGTCGAGCGGTGCGACGGGATGCTCGGGCCCGAGCGCGCGCTCGACCGGGAGCCCGTAATCGAGCCAGGTCGCGGTGCCGTCGGTCTGGGTGAGCACCCCGAAGCTCGCGACGCCGACGAACGAGAACCTGGACCAGATGCCGCCCTGCTCGGCGGACTCCAACAGGAACGTGCCGGGGCGTCCGCCGGCGAGCTTGCGGTACACGCCCACCGGCGTCTCGCCGTCGGCGAAGAGCTCGCGGATCACCGGCACCACACGGTGCCCGGCCTGCAGCCGCGCGGTGAAGTCCTCCGGCGTCGTCGAGTCAGACATCCACCCGCTCCAGCTCGATCGGACCCACGTCGAAGCAGGCGTGCGCGCCGGTGTGGCAGGCGGGCCCGTGCTGCTGCACCTGCACCAGCAGCGTGTCGCCGTCGCAGTCGAGCGCGGCGCCGCGCACCTCCTGGATGTTGCCGCTGGTGTCGCCCTTGCGCCAGTACTCCTTGCGGCTGCGGCTCCAGAACGTGACCCGGCCCTCCATGAGCGTGCGCCGCAGCGCCTCCGCATCCATGTAGCCGACCATGAGCACCTCCCGGGTGTCCCACTGCTGGATGACCGCGGGCAGCAGCCCGTCCGAGCCGAACGCCGCCGTCGCCAGCGCCTCGTCCACCGTCATCGCGTCTCCACTCCTGCCGCCTGCAGCGCCGCCTTCACGTCGCCGACCGTCAGCTCACCATTGTGGAAGACGGATGCCGCGAGCACGGCATCCGCGCCCGCCTGGATGGCGGGGGCGAAGTGCTCCACCGCGCCCGCGCCGCCGCTCGCGATGACGGGCACGGCGCTGATCTCGCGCATGGCCGTGACCAGCGGCAGGTCGAAGCCCTGCCTGGTGCCGTCCGCGTCGATCGAGTTGACCAGCAGCTCGCCCGCCCCGCGCTCGATCGCCTCGCGAGCCCAGGCCAGCGCATCCAGGTCGGTCTCCGTGCGCCCGCCGTGGGTGGTGACGATCCAGCCGTCCCCGCGGCGCTTGACGTCGAGCGAGAGCACCAGCACCTGCGCGCCGAACCGGTCGGCGATCTCGCCGATCAGCGCCGGACGGGCGATCGCTGCGCTGTTGACGCCCACCTTGTCGGCCCCGGAGGCGAGCAGCCGCGCCACATCCTCGGTGCTGCGCACGCCCCCGCCGACGGTCAGCGGGATGAACACCTGCTCCGCGGTCGCGCGCACGACGTCGTACATGGTCTCGCGCTCGTCCACCGTCGCCGTCACGTCGAGGAAGGTGATCTCGTCGGCGCCCTGCGCGTAGTACTTCGCCGCGAGCTCCACCGGATCGCCGGCGTCGCGGAGGTTGAGGAAGTTGACGCCCTTCACCACCCGGCCCGCCGCGACGTCGAGGCACGGGATGACCCGCCGTGCGAGCGTCATCAGATGCGCGCCGCGTGGATGGCGCTGACCAGGATGGCGCGGGCGCCGACCTCGTAGAGCGCGTCCATGACGTGGTTGGTGTCGGCGCGCGGCACCATGGCGCGCACCGCGACCCACTCCGGGTCGTGCAGCGGCGACACCGTCGGGCTCTCGATGCCCGGGGTGATGCGCGTGGCGGCGTCCAGGTCGGCGACGCGCACGTCGTAGTCG
>DATMVL010000076.1:0-3735 GCA_035563175.1 Rhodoglobus sp.
TCGATCGAACGCGCCGACATGACCGCACGATTGCTCGCGACCCGGTCGCTGACCGAGGCGTCCGGGCCGTCGTGGACGACCATCCTGCGCTCCTGCGGGGCGTACGAGGCGTATCTGCGCACCTACCGCGGCATGCCGAGCACACGCAATGCGGCGGAGTTCCTGCTGCTCGACCGGCTGTTCCCGCGCAGCATCCTGTTCTCCGTCTCGCGGGCCGAGAACTGCATGCGCGAGATCGAGCCGCGCAGCGACCGGGTGGGCGTGTCCGAGCGGGCGCAGCGGCTGCTCGGGCAGATCCGCAGCGAGCTCGAGTACCGCCCGATCTCGGAGATCCTCGAGGATCTGCCGCTGCACATGGACAACGTGCAGTCGGCGACCAGCGCCGCCTCGGAGGCCATCCGGCAGCGGTACTTCCCGACCAACGCGGCCCCGAGCTGGGTGGGTGAGACCACGTGAACCGGCTGCGCATCCGGCACCTCACCGGATTCACCTACGGCGGCGACGTCACCGCGTCGTACAACGAGGCCCGCATGCTGCCCGTCAGCTCCGAGGGGCAGTTCGTGCTGTTCAGCAGCCTCGAGATCCTGCCGATCTCGAGCCAGCACGGGTATGTCGACTACTGGGGCTCGCGGGTCAGCTCGTTCGAGATCCTCACCCCGCACCGCGAGCTGTCGCTCACCGCGACGAGCCTCGTCGAGGTGCGGCCCCGAGACCACGACGACTGCGGCATCGGCTGGGACGACCTCGCCGCGGCAGCCGAACGCGCCACCGCGAGCGTCGAGCAGCTGCCGCAGACCCGCCGCACCGATCCGCCGGACGAGGTGGTCGCCATCGCGCGCGGCATTGCCGACGAGCATCCGGATGCGTGCGCCGCCGCGGCGCGGATCTGCTCGGCCATCCACGACTCGGTGCAGTACATGCAGGGCGTCACCGCCGTCACCACGACTGCCCGGGAGGCGTGGCAGCATCGCAAGGGGGTCTGCCAGGACATCGCGCACCTCGCGATCGGCGCCCTGCGCAGCGTCGGCATCCCGGCCCGGTACGTCTCCGGCTACCTGCACCCGAAGCCCGATGCCGCCATCGGCGAGACCGTCGCGGGGGAGTCGCACGCGTGGGTGGAGTGGTTCTGCGGCGACCGCTGGCGCGGCTGGGACCCGACCAACGACATCCCGATCGGCGAGCGCCACGTGCTCGTCGGGCGTGGGCGCGACTACAACGACGTGCCGCCTCTGCGCGGCGTCTACGCCGGCCCGTTCGGGTCGTCGCTGTTCGTCACCGTCGAGATCACACGCGAGTCGTAGCCGTGCAACCCCTTGCCTGCGCGGTCGTCGACCGCATGAGGTGGAGGCATGGCGAGCGAGAAGCTGCATGAGATCTGGGACGACTGGAAGGCATCCGTCAACATGACGAAGTCGGAGATCGAGCGCTGGCTCGACACCGACGAGTCGAAGGAGGTCGGGCAGAAGCCCGAGTCGGGCGGCGAGTCGGTCGGGCACCACTCGGGGCGGCGGATCGTCGAGATCCTCGACAAGAAGAAGGCCGACATCACCGACGACGACGTGCAATGGATGCACAAGGTCGTCGGATACGTGAAGCGGCACCGCGCGCAGGGCCCCGAGCACGACGTGGAGCACTCGCGCTGGCGCTACTCGCTCATGAACTGGGGCAACGACCCGCTGAAGGACTAGTCACCGCGCCAGAACGGTGCGATCGCGCCGCGAAGATGCAGCGCGCTTGCACGTATGTGGCGCGGAAGCCGCCCGTGCCTCGAGCAACGCGGCCTCGCGTCGGCGTGCTCTGACCGGGCCGAGCGCCGAGTTGCCGCGGATGGCGAATGACCCGACCAGCCGGGTCGCCATCCGCGGCGACTCGACGCGCGAGCATGGCTGGAACCGCGATGCCGCGCCGTCGAAGCGGCAGCCCGCCCTACGACGCGCGACGCGCCGTCGACTCGACGGTCGCGAGCTCCTGCGTGGCGAGGTCGCGCTCGGCGCCGAACGACAGCGCCGGGCGCCAGCGGTCGAAGGTGACGCGCATACCGCGGCGCCGCACCAGCCAGACCAGCGCGACCGCAGCGGCGACGATGCCCGACGCGGCGCCGATCGCGATCGCCCAGCGCGGGCCGTAGACGTTCGCGACCCAGCCGACGACGGGCGCGCCGATGGGCGTGCCGCCGGCGAAGATCGCCAGGTACAGCGCCATCACCCGGCCGCGGATCGCCGGCTCGGTCGTGGTCTGCACGTACGCGTTGGCGGTGTTCATGGTGGTGAGCGAGGTGGCGCCGATCAGCACCAGGGCGGCGCCGAACGTCCAGAGCGACGGGCTCAGCGCGGCGAGGATGCAGGCGATGCCGAATGCGCCGGCGGATGCCGCGATCACCCCGAAGCGGGCCCGCTCGCGCCGGGCGGCGGCGAGCGATCCGACCACGGCGCCGACGGCCATCACCGACGACAGCACCCCGAACACGTCGGCACCCTGTCCGAACTCGACGGCGGACATCGTGGAGATGAACAGCGGGAAGTTGAACCCGAACGTCCCGATCAGGAACACCATGATGAGCGTGACGAGGATGTCGCCGCGGCCGAGCACATAGCGCAGCCCGTCGCGCACGGCCCCCTTCGCGCGCTGCAGGCGGGGCGTCTCGCGCATCGTCGCGCGGCGGATGAACACCAGCGACAGCAGCACGCCCGCGAACGACACCGCGTTGATGAGGAACACCGGACCGGAGCCGACCAGGGTGATGAGCACGCCGGCGACGGCGGGCCCGATCAGGCGGGCGCCGTGGAACGACAGCCCGTTCAGCGCGACCGCGTTCGGCAGATCGGTGTCGGTGACGAGCTCGGAGACGAACGCCTGCCGCGACGGCGCGTCGATCGCGGTGACGATGCCGAGCAGCAGTGCGAACGCGTACACGTGCCACAGGTGGGCGGTGCCGGTGACGACGAGCAGGCCGAGCCCGAGCGCCAGCGCCCCTTGCAGCCCCTGGCTCCAGAGCAGCACGGTGCGGCGGTCGAAGCGGTCGGCGACGTAGCCAGACAGCGGCATGAGCAGCAGCAGCGGGCCGAACTGCAGGGCCATGGTGATGCCGAGCGCCGCGGCATCCTGGTCCGTCAGCTCGGTGAGCACGATCCAGTCCTGGGCGGTGCGTTGCATCCAGGCGCCGACGTTGCTGATCAGCGCCCCGGCGAACCAGAGGCGGTAGTTGGGCACCCGGAGCGAGCGGAACATCGCGCTCACGAGTCCGCCAGCCTGCGCAGGATCGGCAGCGCGGCCTCGAGCACGCTGCGCTCGTCGTCGCCGAGCTCGGCGACGTGGTCTGCGAACCAGGCCACCCGGCGGCGGCGGGTCTCCAGCGCCACGTCCTGTCCGGCATCCGTGATGTCGATGATCATCTTGCGCTTGTCGTCGGGGTCGGGGGTGCGCACCGCCAGACCGTCGTCGACGAGCGAGTTCACGGTGCGGTTCATCGACGGCGGGGTGACGCGCTCGTGCTCGCTGAGCGAGGTGAGCGTCTGCGGTCCGCCGCCCAGCAGCACGAACAGCACGCTCAGGCGGGCGTCGGTGATGTCGTCGGCGGCGCGTTCCAGACGGACCCGACGAGCCAGGCGCATCACCGCGATCCTGAGGTCGTCGTGCAGTTCCGCCATGATGCTTAGCCTAACCAATTAGCTTTGCTAAGCATTCCCGGTTGACAGGATGCCCGCGCCCTACGATGAGCGCGTGCCCGATGTGACC
>DATMVL010000077.1:0-4296 GCA_035563175.1 Rhodoglobus sp.
CGTTGCCGGTCGCCGTAGGGCAGCTGGGCGAACTCGGGGGAGTTCTGCCAGGCGAGCTGCTTCAGGTACGCGGAGCGGTTGCGGTAGGCGCGATCCTGCTCCTCGGCGGGCGCGATCTCGGCGGTGCCCAGCACGACGAGCTGGCGGCTGTAGTCGGGCCAGAGGAAGGTCAACGCGACCCGCGGATCCGCGGCCAGCTGCTCGACCTTCCGCGAGCGCGAGTCGGTGTGCACGTAGAAGCCGAGCTCGTCGAACTCGGTGAGCAGCACGGTGCGGGCATCCGGTTCGGCGGTCGAGAGGGTGATGCGGGGCCGCTCGGGGTCGTCGTTCGAGGGCAGCCAGTCGACGAGCAGGTCGAAGTGCTCGGCGTTCGTTGCAGGCTCAGCCACGGTGCCGGAACCTCGCGATCTCGTCGAGCGCGGCGACGCCGGAGTCGACGGATGCGCGGATCAGCGCCTCCCCATCGGCCGCGTTCGCACCGGTCGGGTCGCCGATCACGCCGGAGGGCCCGAAGTCGTCGGAGGTCCACCCGAAGGCGACCGAACCGCCGTTGAAGCGCACGTGCTCGAGCTCGGCCAGGTGATCGGGCACCCAGCGTTCGACGCCGGCGAGGTCGACGAGGGCGGGCCGCAACGCCATGATCATCGAGGTCTCGCCGTGACCGCCGTGGATGCCGAAGCCGTTCTCGGTGTCGCCGGCGGGGATGGAGGCGTTCATCAGGAACGTCCGCAGCCCGGTGAGCCGGCGCACCTCGCGCAGCGCCACCTGCAGCAGCGCGATGTTGCCCCCGTGGCCGTTGTAGAAGACGAGCGTGCGGGCGGGGGTGTTCGCGACCGATCGCCCGATCTCGACGACGGTGCGCATCAGCGTCTCCCAGCCGATCCAGACCGTGCCCGGGGCCCAGTCGTGCTCGTCGGACTTGGTGAAGGCCAGCGGCGGCAGCAGCCAGGCGTCCTGCGGGCTGGCCGCGACGATCCGCTGCGACAGCTCGTCGGCCATGATCAGGTCGGTCGACAGCGGCAGGTGCGGTCCGTGATGCTCGACCGAGCCGACCGGCAGCACGACGATCGAGTCCTCGGTGAGCGTGGTCGCCAGCGACGGCCCCGGCAGGTCGCTGAGCATCTTGCTCATACCTGGCTCCCGGTGTCGATCGGCGCCTTGGCCTGCAGCTTGCCCGGGTTGAGCAGGTTCTGCGGGTCGGTGGTCTTCGCGAGCTCCGCGGTGCGCTCCGGCTCGTAGTCCACGTACCACTGGTGCGGGTTGTGGTAGCCGACGCCGAGCGCGGCGAGCTTCTCGAACCCGGCGTACACCTGCTCGGGCGACTCGTAGACGCCCGCGAGCATCCCGATCGGCCGGCCCTTCTGCGCCTCGATGTGCAGCATCCCTCCACGGTAGACCTCGTGCACCTCGTCGATGCGGTCGACCAGGGCGTCGCCGGCGACCTCGACGTGGAAGTAGGTGTCCGGGTACGCCTTCTGCAGCCACTCGATCGGGTGGTTGTAGCTGACCATGCTGATCTTCATCGCGATCTGCCCGCCCGCCTCCACCCGGTCGACGCGCCCGCCGGCGTCCTCGACCAGCGCGGTCGCGGCCTCGACGGAGGCCTCGTCGAGGATCGCCCGCAGCGAGGCGCGGCCGGCCGGGATGCCAAGGTCGGCCGGCAGCGCCTCGGCGAGCGTCGGCAGGTCGGCCGACACCAGTCGCGGCGTCGGCTCGAGGTCGGCGAACGGCCGGATCACGGTGAGCGCTTGCTCGAACGTGTCGAAGCTGGCGAAGAAGCCGCGCCACTCCTGCAGCGGCTCGAGCTTCACGGTGAGCCGGGCGATGATGCCGGCGGTGCCGTAGTTGTGGATGTAGGGCTCGGCGGCCTCGCCCTCGACGTGCACGAGCTGCGCGTCGGGCACCGCGTGCACGACGTCGAGCGCGAGCACGAAACCGTGGTGCAGCATCCCGTGCTTGATCGAGCCGGTGCCGCCCGAGCCGCCGGAGACGAAGCCCCCGAGCGTCGAGTTCGCCGTCGACGGGTACATCAGCACCTGCTGGCCGTGCTTGTTGGCGGTGGTCTCGATCGCCACCATGGTGGCCCCGGCCTCGGCGGTCAGGTAGCCGTCGCCGACCTCGATGATGGCCCGCGCGCGGGACATGTCGAGCACCAGCCCGCCCGACATCGGGATGGCCTGCCCGTAGTTGCCGGTGCCCTTGCCGCGCGGGGTGACCGGTACGCCGTGACGCACGGCGGCGCCGACGACCTGCGCGATCTCCTCCGCGCTGGTCGGGTACGCGACGAGGTCGGCGAGGCCGAGCGGCAACTGCTCGCTGATGACGGGGGAGAGGCGCGAGCCGTCGACCGAGGCGCGCTCGCGGGCGGCGAGCTCGACGCTGACGCCCTTGTCGCCGAGCAGCTCGCGCAGCTCCGCCTCGAGTCCTTCGATGTCCATGGTGGTTCCTTCGTTCTTGATCCCGCCTAGCTGGAGCTCGGCATGGTCGGACCCCCTTCGAAGGCCGTCCGACCGAGCCGAGCTCCAGCTAGGCGGGTACCGGGTCAGTGCATGACCATCCCGCCGGTGACGTTGATCGCCTGGCCGGTGAGGTAGTCGGAGTCGGGTGAGGCGAGGAAGAGCGCGACGCCGGCGACGTCGTCCGGGCTGCCGAGGCGGCCGAGCGGCGACAAACCAGACCACTCCTGCACCATCGCGTCGGTGCGGGTCGCCGCGCCCATCTCGGTGAGGATGTAGCCGGGGCAGATCGCGTTCGCGGTGATGCCGTGGCAGCCCCACTCCAGCGCGGCCTGCCGCGTCAGCGCGACCACGGCGGCCTTCGAGGCCGGGTACGCCCCCTCGCCGGCGCCGCCCTTCTTGGCCGCCATGCTCGCCAGGTTGATGATCCTGCCGGCGACCCGGGCATCCATCATCGACCGCACGCACACCTGCATGGTGGTGAGCATGGCGCGGGTGTTGATCGAGAAGGTCTCGTTCCAGTCCTGCACGGTCAGGTCGAGCAGCGACGAGAAGCGCAGGATGCCGGCGGCGTTCACGAGGATGTCCACGCCGCCGAGGGCGTCGACCGCCGCTTGAGTCGCCGATTCCGCGGCGGCGGGGTCGAGCAGGTCGACGGGCAGGAACGTGCCGCCGATCGCGGCCGCATGCGCGGTGCCCCGATCGGCGAGCACGTCGAGGATGACGACCGAGGCGCCCTCGGCCGCGAAGCGGGCGGCGATCTCACCGCCGATGCCGCGCGCCCCGCCGGTGACGATCGCACGCCTGCCCTGCAGTCGTCCGGGAGTCACCGGCGGGGTCGTCATCGTCTTACTCCAGGCCGAGCGAGGCGTCGACGAACTCGTTGGTGTAGAGGTCCTCGGGGGTGAGCCCCTCGGCGACCTCGATGCCCTGCTCGGCGAAGATCGGCGTCACGATGTCGAACAGCTCCGCCACCCGCGCCTCGTCGAAGTTGCCGAGGGTGTCGTCCGGTCCGTTGCTGATGATGCCGTCGGCCAGCTGCGTCTCGTAGGAGTACTCGGCCACGCCCTCGCTGTACACCCAGCCGGTGTCGAAGGCCTCGACGAGCTCGATCACGAGCGCGTTGGTGCTGTCCTTCAGGGTGCCGTCGTAGTAGTCGATCTCGGCCTGCTGCAGCACCGGCACCAGCTCGGTGAGGCAGTCGGCGTACTCCTCCACGTCATCCGGGCGCACCGACATCATGGCGGCGTACTTCGGGAAGCCCGCGTCGTTGATCAGCTCGTAGTCGACCGGCTTGCCCCACTCCGGCACCTCGTTCTCGTAGACGTAGGGCTCGGCCGAGGCGAAGCCCTGCTGGGCGATCGCGCCGCCCTCCGAGACGAACACGGCCGGCAGGCCGTCGTAGGTGGTGTCGATCTGCTCGGCCTTCAGCACGCCGGCGCCGACGAAGTAGTCGATGTAGACGCCGCCGGGGAAGACGCGGATCGTGGCGCCCTCCTCGCCGAGGTCGGCGATGCCGGTCACGTCGGGGTAGGTCTCGGGATCCCACATGATCATCTGCGGGTCCTTCTCGAGCGACTGGAACACGCCCACCGTCGGCAGGTCGACGGAGTGCGCGATCGCCTCGTCGGTGCCCACGTACGCCATGAAGATCGACTCGTCGCTGTACAGCTGCGCGTTCGGCTGGGCGAAGCCGACCGCGGGGCCGCCGGAGAGGATGGTCACGTCGACGCCGGTGTATTCGCCGGAGGCCATGAGCGGGCCGGTCACCGACTTGTTCTGGGCGTCCACCTCGTACTGGTCGCCGAACAGGGCGTACAGGTGGCCGTGCTCCGCCTCC
>DATMVL010000078.1:0-4892 GCA_035563175.1 Rhodoglobus sp.
CCTGCCCGGGTGGATCGCGCACTGGCGCGAGATGAACAACGACCCGGCGACGAAGATCGGGCGGCCGCAGCAGCTGTTCACGGGCGCGCCGGCGCGCGACTGGCCCCAGCGGTAGGGCTCCGGCCCCTTCGAGGTCGCCCGGCGCGCAGCTCGCGTGCCATGAGGGCCCTCGGGCCGCCGTTCGCCGAACCGAGGGCCCTGTCGCAATCCGCGGCGGACGTCCGCCGCGGTATGCGTGGGATGCCCCTGGTCCCGTCCGCGCGGGGCGCTCGTCCGCGCGGGGCGCTCGTCCGCACGGCGCGGAACGGCGGTCCTCGGTCGCCCGCCCGGTCGCGGAGCCGAGGGCCGCATTGCAACGCGCGACGGATGTCCGCGTCGGTAGGCGTAGGACCCCTCTGCTTCCGCACAGCAGACGCGCGTCCGCGCGTCTCCACGGTTTCGCCGCGGGTGCGCCGCGACCGTGATGCAACCGGACACCCTCGCTGCATGGACCCCGTCATCCCGCTCGAAGCACTGCAGTTCGTGCGCGACCTGCGCATCCCCGGCGAGCGAGCGGCGCTGTATCGCGACGTCGCTGCGAACCGCTACGTACAGGTCACTCGCGGCGTGTTCGTCCCGTCGCCGCTCTGGGAAGGCGCCCGCCCAGAGGAACGTCACCGAGCGATGATGGCCGCACTCGCGGAGCTGCGGCCGGGGACCGTCTTCACGGGCTTGTCGGCCGCGATCGGGTGGCAGCGACCCTTCGTCGGGGTCACCCCGTCGGTGCCGCTCGTCGCGGGAGGCCCCGGTGCGTCGCACTCCACGAAGACGTTCCGAGTCCTCGAGAGCTCGACGCCCTTCGAGCCGATCGACGTCGGCGGGTACGCGGTCACGCCGTTGCCCCGTGCGTTGGTCGATACCGCTCGCCGGGGCAGGCTGAGCACCGCGCTTGCGGCGATGGACCACGCGCTATCCGACGTGGACCGGGCCGAGGCGTGGCCGCGTTCCGCGCGGGTGTCGCCATCGGAGTTGCTGGACGTGCTGGCGAACGGCAGCCCCGTCGGCCGAGCGCGGGCTGCGCGAGCCATCTCGCTTGCGGACGGGGCCTCGGGGTCTGCCGGCGAGTCGGCGAGCCGCGGGCTGATGCATCTGCTCGCAGTGCCCCCGCCGGTGCTGCAGCAGGCGCACGTGGATGACGAGGGGCTCATCGGTGTCACCGACTACTGCTGGCCCGATCTCCGCGTGGTGGGCGAGTTCGACGGGCTCGGCAAGTACCTCGATGAGCGCCTGCGAGGCGATCGCACGGCAGGTGAGGTGGTGGTGGCCGAGAAGCTCAGGGAGGACCGCCTGCGCGCCCTCGGGTTCACGGTGGTGCGGTGGGGCTGGGCCGAGCTGATGCAGCCCGCACTGCTCATCCGGAAGCTGCGTCGGGCGGGGATCCCGACGCGTTCGTCGATACCAGCGTCGGAGTTCCTCGTCGGTCGGTGATGGAACCCCCGGTTCCGGCCCGCGGCGGTGACGCTAGGCGTGCAGGGCCGCGTTGAGGGTGATGCCCGAGCCGGTGCGGGAGGTGGCCTCGACGGCTCCCGTCACGGAATTGCGGCGGAAGAGGAGGTTCGGCACGCCGGAGAGCTCCACGGCCTTCACGGTGCGCTGCTCGGCGGGCAGCGTGACCTTCGTTCCGGCGGTCACGTACAGCCCCGCCTCGACCACCGTGTCGTCGCCGATCGAGATGCCGACGCCGGCGTTCGCACCGAGCAGGGCGCGGGCGCCGATCGCGACCCGCTGGGTTCCGCCGCCCGAGAGGGTGCCCATGATGGATGCCCCGCCCCCGATGTCGGCGCCGTCGCCGACGACGACGCCCTGCGAGATGCGGCCCTCCACCATCGAGGAGCCGAGGGTGCCGGCGTTGAAGTTCACGAAGCCCTCGTGCATGACGGTGGTACCGGGGGAGAGGTGCGCCCCGAGCCGCACGCGCGACGCGTCGGCGATGCGCACCCGCTCGGGCGTGACGTAGTCGAGCAGCCGCGGGAACTTGTCGATGCCGAGCGGGCTGATGCCGGCCCGCTGCAACGCCGGCCGCAGCCGGTCGAAGTCGGCGGGCAGCACCGGGCCGGCGGTGGTCCACATCACGATGGGCAAGTGCGGGAAGATCCCGTCCAGGTTGATCGTGTTCGGCGCGACCACGAGGTGGCTGAGCAGGTGCAGGCGCAGATAGGCGTCCTCGGTGGAGGCGGGCGGGGCATCCAGGTCGATCTCGACCGTGCGGAACGTGAGCGTCACGTTGCGGCGCGGGTCGTCGCCGGTGAGCTGCTCGAACTCGGCCGGGGCGATGAACGGGTCGGTGCCGGCCGGCAGCGCCCCGAGCTTCGGCGAGGGGTACCAGGTGTCGAGCACGGTGCCGTCGCCGGAGACGGTGGCCAGGCCGTAGCCCCAGGCTGCGCGCGTGGTCATGGCTCCAACCTTAAACTGTCGTGGTGCCGCTCCCGAACCCGCCGATCCTCGACGTCGCGGCCGGACCGGTCGCGCTCACGCGCCAGCTCTGCGACATCGAGTCGGTCTCCGGCGGTGAGCGGATGCTCGCCGACGCGATCGAGGCGGTGCTGCGGCGGGCGCCCCATCTGTCCGTGAACCGCGACGGGGACGCGCTCGTCGCCCGCACGGAGCTGGGACGGGCCCGCCGCGTGATCATCGCCGGGCACATCGACACCGTGCCGATCAACGCGAACCTGCCGGTGGTCGAGCGCGACGGCATGCTGGTCGGTCGCGGCACCGTCGACATGAAGGGCGGGGTCGCGGTGGCGCTGGCGCTCGCCGCCGAGCTGGAGGCCCCGCCGGTCGACCTGACCTGGGTGTTCTACGACCATGAGGAGGTCGACAGCGCCCTCAACGGCCTCGGCCGACTGGTGCGGAACCGGCCGGAGCTGCTGGGCGGCGACTTCGCGATCCTCGGCGAGCCGACCTCCGCCGTGGTCGAGGGCGGCTGCAATGGGACGGCCCGCATCGACATCCGGCTGCACGGTCTGCGCGCCCACAGCGCCCGCGCATGGGTGGGGCACAACGCCATCCACGACGCGGCGCCGGTGCTCGCGATCCTCGCCGGGTACCAGCCGGCCGCGATCGAGGTCGACGGGCTGGTGTACCGCGAGGGGCTCAACGCGGTCGGCATCACCGGCGGCGTCGCCGGGAACGTCATCCCAGACGAATGCGTCGTCAGCGTGAACTACCGCTTCGCCCCGAGCCGCACCGCCGCCGACGCCGAGGCGCACCTGCGCGAGGTGTTCGCCGGCTTCGACGTCGAGGTCACCGACATCGCCGACGGCGCACGGCCGGGGCTGGATGCCCCGCTCGCCCAGGACTTCCTGGCTGCGGTCGGCGGGGTGGCGGCTCCGAAGTACGGCTGGACCGACGTGGCGCGGTTCTCGGCCCTCGGCATCCCGGCCGTGAACTACGGGCCCGGCGACCCGCTGAAGGCGCACGCCGACGACGAGGCGGTGGCGATCGAGGAGATCCTCGCCTGCGAACGCGGGCTCCGGGCGTGGCTGACGACGTAGCCGCCGTCAGGTGGCACGCGCGCACGTGGGTGCGCATCCTCGCGATCTTCGTGGCGTCGCGAGTGGTGACCACGACGATCATGCTGGTCTTCGCGGCGCAGCAGCAGGCGAACGCGTGGACCGGCGCCCGGCCCGGCTACTTCGACTTCGCCCGGCTGTGGGACGCGCACTGGTATTACATCATCGCCGTGGCGGGTTATCCGCCCGAGCTGCCGATGACCGACGACGGCCACGTCGGCGAGAGCGCGTGGGCGTTCATGCCGGTGTACCCGGCGATCGTGCGGGCGCTGATGTTCGCGACCGGTGCGCCGTTCTCCGTCGTCGCGGTGCTCGTCTCGGTCGCGGCGGCGGCGGGGGCGGCATTCGCGTTCCATCGCCTGCTGCGTCTGCACCTGCCGGAGGGGTCCGCGCTGTTCGGGGTGGCGCTGTTCTGCTTCGCGCCGCTGTCGCCGATCCTGCAGGTCGGCTACGCCGAGTCGCTGCACCTGCTGCTGCTCACCGTCGCGCTCATCCTGCTCGTGGAGCGCCGCTACTGGGCGCTGCTGCCGGTGATCGCGGTGATGGCACTGACCCGCCCGTCGGGCCTCGCGTTCGCGCTCACGATGCTGCTGCATGTGGGATGGCGGTGGTGGCGCCGCCGGGACGATCCGTTCCCGCTCGGCGAGCGCATCGCATCCGTCACGGCCGGCCTGTTCAGCGCCGTCATGGGTGTCGCCTGGCTGCTGATCGCGGCCGCGGTGACCGGATCGCTCACCGCCTACCTCGACACCGAGCTCGCCTGGCGCTCGTCGTACATCGGCTACGGCGAGCTGGCGCCATTCGCCCCGTGGATCCAGGGCGCGCTGTGGTGGGCGGACTGGTGGGGGCTGCCGGCGTGGCTGCTGGTCGTGGTGCTCGGCCTGGCGGTGGTTGGGTTCTCCGCAGCGCTGTTCACGCCGCCGTTCCGCCGGCTCGGCGTCGACCTGAGGTTCTGGCTGGTGAGCTACGCGCTGTACCTGCTCGCGGTGTTCTTTCCGCAGTCGAGCACGCCGCGGCTGCTGCTGCCGACCTTCCCGCTCTTCGGGGCGGTCGCGCAGCCCGCTTCGATCGTGTACCGGGTGGGGATCGTGCTGCTGTTCATCCTCGGTCAGGTCGGGTGGGTGCACATCGCCTGGTGGGCCGACGGCGTCGACTGGACACCGCCGTGACACGGTTTCCGGGCGGCCGATGCAGGCGGATCGGATACGGCCGTTTCGGGTTTGGGCCGGTCGTACGAGATAATGGACTCAGTACCGTGGAAAGGGGACTGATCAATGGCAGCCATGAAGCCGAGGACCGGTGACGGACCGATGGAGGCTGTGAAGGAAGGTCGCCTCATCA
>DATMVL010000079.1:0-5113 GCA_035563175.1 Rhodoglobus sp.
GCCGACGTGATCCGGGTCGTCGGCACCCGCGCCGCGCTGCGGGCGCAGCTCGACGCGATCCTGCCCTCGCTCCGCACCGGGAAGGCCGAGTCGCTCGGCCACCTGGTGCGGCGGCGGATGGGCCGGGGGGTGCTGGAGCGCCTCGTCGACCCCGTCGCCCGCGGCGTCTACTCGTCGGCCCCCGACGACATCTCCGTCGACCGGGTGCCCGGGCTCCGGGCGGCGATGGCCAAGGAGGGGTCGCTCGCGGCGGCGGTGCGCGCGCTGCGCGACCCGAGTGCTCCGGGGTCGGCGGTGGCGGGCATCCGGGGCGGCATCAACCGGCTGGTCGTCGAGCTGCTCGCCGACCTGCAGTCGATGGATGTCGGGCTGCAGCTGGGCCGGCGCGTCACCTCGCTCGACGGCCTGCCCGGCACGGTCGTGCTGGCCGCGCCGCTGCAGTCCGGCGGCCGCCCGGTCACGCTCGTCACCCTGGTCGTGGAGGCGCCGGGTCTCGACGCCGACCCGCGCGGCACCGGCCTGCTCGTCGCCGAGGGCGCCCCCGTGGGCGCCCGCGCGCTGACGCACTCGACGGCGAAGTGGCCGTGGCTGCGCGAGCGCGCCGAGGGGCGACACGTGCTGCGGCTGTCGTACGACGCGGCCCCGACGACCGAGCAGGCGCTCGCCGACGCCACGCGGATGCTCGGCACCGAGCTCGCGCTGGTCGACACGGCCACGGTGACCTGGGTTCGCCCGGCGCCGCAGATCCCCCCGCCGGGCGTCGTGGCGGTGGGTGAGACCGTGGGAGCGCCCGGGCTGGCCGGCATCGTACGGCAGGCCGAGGAGGCCGCCCTGGGTGTCCTCTCCGACTTCGACGCCGCGTAGAAGAAAAAGGCAGGATAGAAGGATGAGCGACGAACCGACTCTCGGCTACACCCTCTGGGCGGTGTTCCGCCGTGACACCACGCGCCCCTCCCCCGGGGCGATCTCGCTCAGCCCGGCGATCGAGGCGGCGGCAGCGCGCGGCGTGACCGTCCGCGGCTTCTACGACGTCTCGGGCATGCGCGCCGATGCCGACCTGATGATCTGGCTGCACGGCCCGGTGCCGGAGGATCTGCAGTGGGCCCTGCGGGAGCTGCGCCGCGGGCTGCCGTCGCTGCTGCCGACCTGGAACGCCATGGGCGTGCACCGCGACGCGGAGTTCACGGCGAACCACCTGCCGGCGTTCATGCGCGGCAAGGACCCCGAGCGCTGGATCACCGTGTACCCGTTCGTGCGCTCCTACGAGTGGTACCTGCTGCCCGACGAGGAGCGCCGGGCGATGCTCGGCCAGCACGGTCGCAAGGGCTCCGAGTACCCGCAGGTGCTCGCCAACACGGTGGCGAGCTTCGCGCTCGGCGATTACGAGTGGATCCTCGCCCTCGAGGCACCGGAGCTCGTCGACCTGGTCGACCTCATGCGGCATCTGCGGCAGACGGATGCCCGTCGCCACGTGCGCGAGGAGGTTCCGTTCTACACCGGTCGTCGCATCGAGCTCGACGACCTCGAGGAGGTGCTCGCATGACCGCGATCTCGAACGGCAAGGTGCGGGGGGCGACCCCCGCCGCGGCGGACGGCTCGGAGCATGTGGAGGAGCCGGTCGCCTACGACGCCATCCTGCTCGCCAGCTTCGGCGGACCCGAGGGGCAGGACGACGTCATCCCGTTCCTGCGCAACGTCACCCGCGGGCGCGGCATCCCCGAGGAGCGCCTCGAGGCGGTCGCCCACCACTACCGCGCATTCGGCGGCGTCAGCCCGATCAACGAGCAGAACCGGCAGCTGAAGGCGGCGCTCGAGGCCGAGCTCGCGAAGCGCGGCATCGACCTGCCGGTGCTCTGGGGCAACCGCAACTGGGACCCCTACGTCTCCGACGCCCTCCGCGAGGCGCACGAGCGCGGCTTCCGCAAGCTGATCGCCTTCGGCACCTCCGCCTACTCCTCCTACTCGAGCTGCCGGCAGTACCGCGAGGACTACGCGATGGCGCTCGAGGAGACCGGGCTCGAGGGCGAGCTGCAGATCGACAAGGTGCGGCAGTTCTTCGACCACCCGGGCTTCGTGCAGCCCTTCGTCGACGGGGTGCGCGACGGCCTCGCCGAGGTCGCGGCCGCATCGAAGGTGCACGTGCTGTTCGCCACCCACTCGGTGCCCACCGACGACGCCGACCGCTCCGGTCCCCGTGACCGCGACTTCGGCCCGGGCGGCGCCTACGCGGCCCAGCATCTCGCGGTCGCGGAGGTCGTGATGCGCGACCGCCCCGGCGTGCCGTGGGATCTCGTGTACCAGTCCCGTTCCGGCCCGCCGACGCAGCCCTGGCTCGAGCCCGACATCAACGACCGCATCGAGGAGCTGGCCGCCGACGGCGTCGACGGCCTCGTCATCGTGCCGCTCGGCTTCATCTCCGACCACATGGAGGTGAAGTGGGATCTCGACACCGAGGCGATCGAGACCGCGGGAGAGCACGGGATGCGCGCGGTCCGCGTGCCGACCCCGGGCATCCACGAGGCCTTCGTCTCGGGCATCGTCGACCTGATCCTGGAACGGCGCGACGGCGTGCCGACCGCCGAGCGTCCCGCCCTGACGGAGCTGGGCCCCTGGTACGACGTGTGCCGCCCCGGCTGCTGCGAGAACGTGCGGCTCGGCTTCAAGCCGGCGCTGGCGGGGCTGGCTCCGTGAGACTCGGGACCAGGGGATCCGCGCTCGCCCTCGCGCAGGCCACCCCGGTGGCCGAGCGGCTCGGCGCCGAGCTCGTGACCATCTCGTCCGAGGGCGACCGCAGCGCGGCCCCGCTCGCCGAGATCGGCGGAACCGGTGTGTTCGCGTCGGCGCTGCGTGAGGCGCTGCTGGCCGGCGAGGTGGATGCGGTGGTGCACTCCCTGAAGGATCTGCCGACGGCCCCGTACCCGGGCCTCGCGCTCGGCGCGGTGCCCAAGCGCGCGGACGCCCGGGACGGCCTGTGCGCGCGCGACGGCCTCACGCTGCAGACGCTGCCCGAGGGCGCTCGGGTCGGCACCGGCTCGCCGCGGCGTGCCGCCCAGCTGCGGCAGGCCAGACCCGACCTCGAGGTCGTGGACATCCGCGGCAACGTCGACACCCGGCTCGGCCGCGTCGGCGTCGACCTCGACGCGGTGGTGCTCGCGCTCGCCGGACTCGACCGGCTCGGCCGGGCCGCCGCCGTCACCCAGGAGCTGACCTGGCCGACCGCACCCGGGCAGGGCGCGCTCGCCATCGAGGTGCGCACCGGCGACGAACGCAGTGTGGCGAAGCTCGACCACAAGCCCTCCAGGATGACCGTCGCCGCCGAGCGGAAGGTGCTGGGCCTGCTCGAGGCCGGCTGCACCGCCCCGGTCGGCGCGCAGGCGCTGCTCGACGACGGGCTGCTGTTCCTCTCCGCGAGCGTCTACCGCACCGACGGCACCGAGCGCATCACCGCGTCGCACGCCCTGTACCCGGAGGATTCCGACGATCCGGCCGAGGAGCTCGCGCAGCGGGTATCCGCCGAGCTGCTCGAACTCGGGGCGGGAGCGCTGCTGTGATCGCCCGCCCGCGCCGGCTGCGCTCGAGCCCCGCGATGCGCCGCCTGGTCGCCGAGACCCGGGTGCACCCGGCCGAGCTGATCCTGCCGATGTTCGTGCGCGAGGGCGCGACCGAGTCGGTGCCGATCTCGTCCATGCCCGGAGTCGTGCAGCACGACCTGGACGGCTTCCGGGCGGCGATCGCCGACGCCGCCGCGGCGGGGATCGGCGGCGTGATGCTGTTCGGCGTGCCCGAGCACAAGGATGCGGTCGGCTCCGGCGCCACCGACCCCGACGGCATCCTCAACGTCGCCACCCGCATCGCGGTGCAGGAGGCCGGCGACGCGCTCGTGGTGCAGACCGACCTCTGCCTCGACGAGTTCACCGACCACGGGCACTGCGGCGTGCTCGACCCCCGGGGCCGGGTCGACAACGACGCCACCCTCGAGCGCTACCGCGAGATGGGCGTCGTGCAGGCCGAGTCGGGTTCGCAGCTGCTGGGCCTCTCGGGGATGATGGACGGCCAGGTCGCCGCCGTGCGCGACGCGCTCGACGGCTCCGGGCATCCGGACACCCCCATACTCGGTTACGCGGCGAAGTACGCCTCGGCGTTCTACGGACCGTTCCGCGAGGCCGTGCAGTCGTCGCTGCAGGGCGACCGGCGCGGCTACCAGCAGGATCCGGCGAATCGACGCGAGGGCGCGCGCGAGGTGGAGCTCGATCTCGCCGAGGGCGCCGACGTGGTCATGGTGAAGCCGGCGGGCAGCTACCTCGACGTGCTCGCCGACACCGCCGCGATCAGCCCGGTGCCGGTGTGGGCGTATCAGGTGTCGGGCGAGTACGCGATGCTCGAGGCCGCGGCGGCGAACGGCTGGATCGACCGGGAGCGGGCGATCCTCGAGTCGGTCACGGCCATCCGCCGCGCCGGCGCCGACGCCGTGCTGACCTACTACGCCGTCGAGCTGGCGAGGAGCCTGCATGTCTGAACCCGCCCGCACCAACGCCGCCGCGTTCGATCGCGCTCGCGCGGTGATCCCGGGCGGCGTGAACTCCCCCGTGCGCGCCTACGGCTCGGTCGGCGGCGTGCCCCGCTCGATGGTCTCCGGCCGCGGCCCCTACATCACCGATATCGAGGGCCGCGAGTACGTCGACCTCGTCTGCGGCTGGGGTCCGCTCGTGCTCGGCCACGCGCACCCCGCCGTCATCGACGCCGTGCAGTCGGCCGCCGCCCGTGGTCTCGGCTTCGGCGCCCCCGGCCCCGGCGAGACCGAGCTGGCCGAGCTGATCCGGCAGCGGGTGCCCTCGGCGGAGCGGGTGCGCCTGGTCTCGACGGGCACCGAGGCGACCATGACCGCGATCCGGCTGGCGCGGGGCGTGACCGGGCGCGACCTGGTGATCAAGTTCGCCGGCCACTACCACGGGCACTCCGACGGGCTGCTCGCCGAGGCGGGCTCCGGCCTCGCCACCTTCGCGCTCCCGGCCTCCGCCGGCGTGCCGGCCGAAGTCGCCGCGCAGACCATCGTCGTGCCGTACCACGACGAGGACGCCCTGCGGGCGGCGTTCGCCGATCACCCCGGCCGCGT
>DATMVL010000080.1:0-13004 GCA_035563175.1 Rhodoglobus sp.
ACGCGCGCAGCGCGTCGCGGACGAAGCCCGCGCCCGCCTCGCCGCCGTAGTTGGCCGCGAAGCGCGGGTCGGACACGTACATGTCGGCCAGCCCGAGCACATACTGCGGGTCGGCCCCCGGCGTGCCCGGGATGCCGGACAGCCACCGCACGTGCCGAGCGGCCAACGCCTGGCCTTCGTCGCCCGCGGGGTCGACGCCCCGCTCGGCGGCGGCGGTCCAGTCGACGCCGAGCTGCCTGCTCTCGCGCTGGAACGCGGCCCTCTCGTCCGCGCTCAGCGATCGCCACCAGCGGTCGCTGTCGGCGTACGCGGCGCTGCCCCAGCGCTGCTCGACCTCCTCCTTGTACCGGGTGTGGTCGAACCCGTCGAACATCTCCTCTGCCATGAGCTGCTCACCTCCTTCCATCTTCCTGATCGTGTTCTCGACCGACGTGATCTGCCGGCCGAGCCTGTCCTGCTCCTGACGCAGCCAGTGCAGGTGGTTCGCGAGGGCTCGCGCGTCGTCGCGCTGCCCCTCGAGGATCTCGGCGATCGCGGGGATGCCGAGCCCGAGGTCGCGCAGCATGAGGATGCGCTGCAGCCTCGTGAGCGCCGCCTCGTCGTAGTAGCGGTAGCCGTTCGCGCCCACGCGCGACGGCGTCAGCAGGCCGACATCGCCGTAGTGCCGCAGGGTGCGGGATGTCGTGCTCGCCAGCCGCGCCACGTCCTGGATGCTCCACTCCATGTCGATCACGGTAGAGGTTGACGTTGCGTCAAGGTCAAGCACCCGGGGACCGGCCGCGCCACAAAGGTGGCACTGCGCCACTTCTTTCTGGCGCGGAAGCACATTCGTGGCGCGGAAGGCGACAGGGGGCGCGACTACCTTGCACCGAATCGCGCTCGTGGCGAACGCGATATAGCTGCGATGCGCAGCCTGCGCGCCGACCTCGCCGCCGCCACCCGGGAGGCGCGCCGGGAGGCGAAGGACGCGTCGCGGGCGTTCCGCGCCGAGACGACGGCCGAGGCGGTCGGCAGCCGGGAGCGGTTGCAGCACGCGGATGCGGCGCTCACGCGATTCAGGGCCGACCTGCGTTCCGAGCTGCGCACGCATGTCGCGCGCGGCGGTGACCTCTCGGCGGAGACCGTCGCGCTGCTCAACGCCGGCATGGACGAGGTGCGCGCGCGGGTGCTCGGCAGCCTGGACGACTAGGGCGCGAACGCCACCGGGATCGCCAGATCCTGCACCCGGTCGCCGGCCGCGGTGTGGTCGTTGCGGGTCACGATGCCGCAGCGGTCCTCCCGGCAGTCGAAGCCGTCACCGGCCGGCTCGCCGACCTCGAGGTAGGCGGTGAAGCTGCCGGTTCCCACGTCGTCGTACGCCCGGGCTCCGAACAGGCGCCACGCCCAGTCGTCGTTGATCCAGTTGCTCGGCGCGTACTGCACCGTGCCCTCCGGCACCTCCGTGGCCTCCTGCGAGGGCGCCCCGCCGATGCACGGGCCCGGCTTCACGGCCGGATCGTCGGGGATGACGCAGATCGCGACGTAGATGCCCCGCGAGGCGTCATAGCCCGAACCGGTCACCACGATCCGGTCGCCCGGCGCCAGGGCTGCGGTGTCGACGTCGTCGGGGACGCTCAACTCGCGCGTGCGACCGTCGTCGCCGCGCGCGGTGACCGAGCCCGGGAACGCCTCGGCGGGCTGCTGCTGGTTCGACAGCCCGGCATCCCGGTGCAGCAGGATCGGCAGCACGATCGCGGCGGTCGGCACCAGCACCAGCAGCGCGACCCCGAGCACGACCCACGGCCAGACGCGGCGGCGCTTCCGGGCGGGCATACTCCGGATTCTAGGTGCGTCGCCGGGGCAGCAGACGACTGCGCTCCAGGAGTACGCTGACCGCTCGTGACTGACGCGAGCCGCTCACCGAAACGGTGGCTGATCGGCGATCCGCTGCCGACGGAGAAGCTGGAATCGCAGCTGCTCCCCAAGCACCTCGCCCTGCCCATCTTCGCGAGCGACCCGCTCTCGTCCGTGGCCTACGCGCCGCAGGAGCTGCTGATGATCCTCGCCATCGGCGGGCTCGGCTTCCTCGCCTACGGCCCCGGCGTCGCACTGGCCGTCGTGGTGCTGCTCGTCGTCGTCGTGCTGAGCTACCGGCAGCTGATCAAGGCGTACCCGTCCGGCGGCGGCGACTACGAGGTCGCCAGCAAGAATCTCGGCGAGAAGGCCGGCCTCGTCGTGGCGTCCGCGCTGCTCGTCGACTACGTGATGACCGTCGCGGTGTCGGTGGCCTCCGGCGTCGACAACATCATCTCCGCGTTCCCCGGCCTGAACCCGTTCCGGGTCGAGCTCGCGATCGCGTTCATCGTGCTGCTCGCGGCGATCAACCTTCGCGGCGTGCGCGAGGCCAGCAAGGCGTTCGCCATCCCGACCTACCTGTTCATCGCATCCATCGCGGTCATGGTGGTCACCGCGCTGGCTCGGGCGATCGCCGGCGACCCCGCGATCGCCGAGAGCGCGGATGTCGCGGTGCAGCGGACCGAGGACCTCACGCAGGCCGCCTTCGTGCTGCTCATCCTGCGGGCCTTCGCCAGCGGCTGCGCGGCCCTCACCGGCGTCGAGGCGATCAGCAACGGGGTGCCGGCGTTCCGCCGCCCGAAGATCCAGAACGCGCAGCAGACGCTCGTGATCATGGGCGCGACGGCGGCGACGCTGTTCGCCGGCCTGACCGCGGTCGCGATCATCGGGCAGGTGCACTACGTCGACTGCACGGAGTTCGAGAGCTTCGCCGGATGCTCGCCCGACGGCGACCCGCAGCGCAGCCTCATCGCGCAGATCGCCGCGGCGACCTTCGGCAACAACAGCATCCCGTTCTTCGTCATCCAGGCGGCGACCGCCGCGGTGCTGCTGCTCGCCGCGAACACCGCGTTCAACGGGTTCCCGCTGCTGGGATCGGTGCTGGCGCAGGACCGCTACGCGCCCAAGGCCCTGTCGACCCGCGGCGACCGGCTGATCTACAGCAACGGGGTGCTCGCGCTCTCGGTGGTGGCGTCGGTGATCCTCGTCGTGTTCCGCGCCGACCTGACCACGCTCATCCAGCTGTACATCATCGGGGTGTTCGTCTCGTTCACGCTCGGGCAGACCGGCATGGTGCGCCACTGGCTGCGTGAGCTGCGCGAGGGCACCAGCGAGCGCCGCGAGATCGTGCCCGGGCTCATCATCAACGCGATCGGCGCGGCGATGACCTTCAGCGTGCTCGTCATCGTCACCATCACGAAGTTCACCCACGGCGCCTGGATCGTGTTCGTGGTCATGCCCATCCTGTGGTTCCTGATGCTCGGCGTGAACCGGTACTACCGCGACGTCGACACGGAGCTCGAGGTCGACCCGGTGACGAAGTTCGGCTCGAAGGGCGACCACGCGATCGTGCTCGTCGGCCGCATGCAGAAGCCGACGCTGAAGGCGCTCGACTACGCGATCGCCGCCCGGCACGACTCCCTCGAGGCGGTGCACTGCTCCATCGACGACGCCGCCAGCGAGCAGCTCGAGCGCGACTGGGACGAGCAGAACATCAAGGTGCCGCTGAAGATCATCGCGTCGCCGTACCGCGACATCGGCGTGCCGCTCATCAAGTACATCGAGCAGCACCGGGCTGAGCACGGCTCCGAGGTGGTCACCGTCTACCTGCCGCTCTACATCGTCGGGCACTGGTGGGAGAACCTGCTGCACAACCACAAGGCGCGGCGCATCCGGCACAAGCTCGCGCTCATGCACGGCGTGGTGATCGCGCTGGTGCCGTGGCTGCTCGACTCGTCGACGCTGATCTACGGCCGCCGGTCGCGCCCGCTGCCGGGTGAGGACCGCCGCGGCGAGCCGCGCCGCCCGGTCGTGCGCCAGCCGCTGCCACCCGCGAAGACCCTCAGGTGAGCCTGCTCGCCGTGCTCGTCGGGGGCGCGCTCGGCACTGCGCTGCGGCTGGGGGTGGATGCCCTGCTGCCGGCGCCCTGGTCGACCCTGTCGGTGAACGTGCTGGGCTCGTTCCTCCTCGGCCTGCTCGTCGCCGCGGTCTGGCCGCGCGCCCCGCGGTGGCTGCGCGCCGGCCTCGGGTCGGGCCTGCTCGGGTCGTTCACCACGTTCTCGGCATTCGCGGTGTTCCTGGTCGCGCCGTCCACGCCGCTGCCGTGGGCGCTGCTCTACGCCGCCGCGTCGGTCGTCCTCGCGTTCGGCGCCGCATGGGCCGGGCTGCGCGTCGGCCGGAGGCCCGCGTGATCGTCGCGGCCGCGATCGCGGCGGGTGCGCTGGGGGCCGCGATCCGCTACGGGCTGTCGCTGCTCATCCGGGCGCCCTGGGCGGTGCTCGTCGTGAACGTGGTCGGCTCCGCGCTGGGCGGAGTGCTGCTCGCGGTCGCACCCGACGACCTGCGGCTCGTGCTGCTGTCGGGCCTGGGCGGCGGGCTCACGACGTTCAGCACGTTGAGCGTCGAGACCGTGCAGCTCGCCGAGGAGGGGCGACTGCGCGTCGCCGTGCTCTCGGCCGCACTGAACCTGATCCTCGGTGTCGCGGCGGCGGGTGCCGGATTCGCGATCGCGAGCTCGCTCTAGCGCTTCGGCCAGGCCCAGTTCGGTCCCTCGAGGCGGCCCTGGCCGCGCACCACGGTCTCACCGGTGTCCTTCTCCAGTTCGATACGGCGGGCATCCGCCAGCGCGTCGATCAGCGCGGCCGCGTGCGAGACGACGACCACCTGGGTGCGCTCCGCGGCGGCGGCGATGAGCCCGGCCAGCGGCGGCAGCAGGTCGGGGTGCAGGCTCGTCTCCGGCTCGTTGAGCACCAGCAGCGCCGGCGGCCGCGGCGTCAGCAGCGCCGCCGCCAGCAGCAGGAACCGCAGGGTGCCGTCCGAGAGCTCCTCGGCGCCCAGGGGCCGCAACATGCCGGGCTGCTGCAGCGCGACCGTGAACCGGCCATCGCGGTCCTCGACCAGCACGCGGGAACCGGGGAAGGCATCCCGCACCGCCCTGTCGAGCTGATCGAGCCCCTCCTCCCGGATCGTCTGCAGGGCCGAGGCGAGGTCGCGGCCGTCGTCGGCGAGCACCGGCGTGCGCGTGCCCGGATGCGCCTGACGGGCCGGCGCTGCCGCGTCGGTGCGGAAGTGGTCGTAGAACCGCCACGACCGCATCGACTCGCGCACGCCGAACAGCTCGGGTGTGAGGGCCGGGTCGGCGAACTCCGAGAGCATGCTCTGCCACGGGCGGATGCGGTGCTCGTGCGGCTGCCAGGTTCCGTTCGCGTCGCGCACCTTCACGCTCGGCCCGTGCCGTTCGGTCAGAGAGGTCGCCGGGCGCAGCAGCGGGCCGGCGAACACCGCCTCGGCCTTGATCTCAGGGTCGCCGGTGAACATGCTCGCCGAGGGCACCGGCAGCCCCAGGTCGACGGCGTAGCCGAGGTCGTCGCCGCCGAACCCGAGCTTCAGGGCGACCGGCTGCGAGCGCACGGTGCCCTGCACCGGCACGGCGCCCGACCGCATCCACGGGCTGATGGTCTCCGGCCCAGCCCACCGCACGCTGCTCAGTCCCCCCTCGCGCGCCAGCGCCGCGACCGCCCCGTCGCGTGCCGAGGCTGCGATGAGCCGCAGCGCCCGGTACACGCTCGACTTGCCGCTGCCGTTGGGGCCGGTGACCACGGTGAGGCGGTCGAGTTCGACCACGAAGCTGCGCAGCGAGCGGTAGCCCTCGATCGCCAGGGTGCGGATCATGCGACCGAGGCTAGCCGCCGCGTCCGACGGCCCTCCCGGCGGTGCTCAGGGTCGCGGATTCGGTCGACGCGCCGACTCGCCGATCGCAGCGCCCGCGTCGGCGGCGTGTCGGATCCGGAACCGAATCGGCGACCCGTCGGCGAGACTTCTTCTCGGGCGATGTCGATTCCGCGATCCGCCGTTCGACGCCAGAGTAGAAGGTGCCGCGAGGGCACCGCCGAACAAGGAGACAGAGATGCCGAAGTACATGCTGATCATGCGGGTGACGGATGCCGCGGTCGACGCCTCGAAGGACATCGACTTCGAGGAGATCATCAACGCCATGGGCCACTACAACGAATCGATGATGGAGGCCGGCGTGCTGCTCGCCGGCGAGGGCCTCACGGACGCGAAGGAGGGCTTCGTCGTCGACTTCTCCGCCGACACCCCCGCCGTGACCGACGGCCCGTACGGCGAGACCCACGAGCTGTTCAACGGATTCTGGATCCTGCAGGTGAGCTCGAAGGAGGAGGCGATCGAGTGGGCCAAGCGCGCTCCGCTCGGCGCCGGCACGAAGCTCGAGGTGCGCCGCGTCAGCGACGAGAGCGACTTCGAGGACTTCGCCGACAACGAGTTCATCCAGAAGGAGGCGGGCTGGCGCGAGGAGCAGGCGCGCCGGGCGGAATGAGCGAGGTCGCCCGCACCGTCGACGCCGTCTGGCGCATCGAGAGCGCGCGCGTCGTCGCCACCCTCGTGAAGATGGTGGGCGACGTCGGCCTCGCCGAGGATCTCGCGCAGGAGGCGGTCGCCGACGCGCTCGTGCAGTGGCCCGAGTCGGGCGTCCCGCGCAATGCGGGCGCCTGGCTTACGGCCGTGGCGAAGCGGAAGGCGATCGACGGTTGGCGTCGCCGCGAGCGTCTGGACGACCGGTACCGCGCGATCGCCCACGATCTCGCCGACCGGCCCGAGCAGGAGTGGGAGCCCATCCCCGACGACGTGCTGCGGCTGGTGTTCACCGCGTGCCACCCGGTGCTGTCGCGCGACGCGCAGGTCGCGCTCACCCTGCGCATCGTCGGCGGCCTCACCACCGACGAGATCGCACGCATGTTCCTGGTGCCGGTCGCCACCATCCAGCAGCGCATCGTGCGGGCGAAGAAGACGCTCGGGGCCGCGAGAGTGCCGTTCGAGGTGCCCGACCCGAGCGAGCTGCCCGCGCGCCTGAGCGGGGTGCTCGGCGTGGTCTACCTCGTCTTCACGGAGGGCTATGCGGCGACCAGCGGCGACCGGTGGATCCGCCACGAACTCGCCGACGAGGCGCTGCGGCTGGGGCGCATCGTCGCCAGGCTGCTCCCGCGCGAGCCCGAGGTGCACGGACTGCTCGCGCTCATGGAGTTGCAGGCGTCGCGGTTCGCGGCCCGCGTCGACCGCGCCGGGCAGCCCATCCTGCTCGAGGACCAGGACCGCACCCGCTGGGACCGTGCGCAGATCGAACGCGGCCGGGCGGCGCTGCAGCGGGCGGATTCGGTGGGTCGCGGGCGCGGACCGTACGCCCTGCAGGCGGCCATCGCCGAGTGCCACGCGATCGCGCCGAGCGTGGCGGGCACCGACTGGGAGCGCATCGTGCTGCTCTACGAAGCGCTCGGGCAGCTCGCCCCGAACCCGGTCGTCGACCTCAACCGGGCCGTCGCGGTGTCGATGGCGACGGGGCCTGCCAACGCCCTGCGCATCGTCGACCGGTTGGAGTCGGATGGCGCGCTGCGCGGCTCGCATCTGCTGCCGAGCGTGCGCGGCGAGCTGCTCGCGCGGCTCGGCCGCACCGAGGAGGCCCGTTCGGAGCTCACCACCGCCGCCGGTCTGGCAGGCAACGACCGCGAACGTGAGGTGCTGCTGCGCAAGGCCGCCGCACTCTGATCACTGAGGCACGCCGCCGGGGTCAGCCCTTCTCGCCGCCCTCGGAGGTGGAGAGGATGCGCCGCTGGAAGATGAAGAAGATCACCGCGACCGGGATCGACATCAGCACCGCTGCGGCCAGCTTGAGCGGGTACTGGTTGCCCTCCCCGAGCTGGCCGGAGGTCAGCGACGCGACACCCGTGGTCAGCGTGTTGAGGTCCGCGCTTTGCCGCGACACGATGAAGTGGGCGAACTCGTTCCAGGAACCCTGGAAGCTCAGGATGAACAGGGTGATGAGCGCAGGCACCGCCATCGGCAGCACGATCGACCAGAACGTGCGGAAGATGCCGGCACCGTCGATGCGGGCGGCCTCCTCGACGCTCACCGGGATCGACTCGAAGAACTGCTTCATGATGAAGATGCCGGCCGCGTCGATGAGGATCGGGATGATCATGCCGGCGTACGAGTCGTACAGCCCGAGCTGCTTGAGGATGAGGAACCGCGGGATGAGCAGCACCACATTGGGCACCGCCATGACCGCGATCAGTCCCGCGAACACGATCGCCCGGCCGCGGAAGTGCAGCCTCGACAGCGCGTAGCCGGCCAGCGAGTCGAAGAACACCCGCGACAGGGTGACGATCACGGTGATGAGCGCGGAGTTGCCCGCCCATCCGAGCAGCGGTACCGAGGTGAAGAGCCGCTCGTAGGCGGTGAAGCTCCAGGTCTGGGGCAGCAGCGACAGCGGGTTCTGGGTCGCGTCGGCCTCGGTCTTGAAGCTGCCGGCCACCGAGATGAGGAACGGGTAGATGTACACCACCGCGAGCAGGATCAGGATGGCGTAGGTCACCGCCGTGGTGACGATCTGCCCGGTCGTGTACGTGCGGTGGTGTCGCCGGATGCGGGGCGCGCCGGTCGCGGTCGTCGCGGTCACGAGCGGGCTCCTTCCGCCTCGCGGCGCAGTCTGGCCTCGGCGCGACGGGCTCGGCGCTCGCCGGAGCGGCCGAGGTCGCGGTCGCGCAGCACCCAGCGCTGGAACAGGGTCAGGGCGACGATGATGCCGAACAGGATGAACGAGATCGCGGCCCCCTCGCCCCACTGCAGCTCGCTGAACGAGGTGTCGTAGGCGAGGAAGGCAGGCGTGAGGGTGGTCTTGCCGGGGGCGCCGCCGCCGGTCAGGTAGATCTGGTCGAACACCTGCCAGGTTCCGATGAGCCCGAGCGTCAGCACGGTGAACAGTGTCGGCTTCAGCATCGGCAGGGTCACCGAGAAGAAGCGGCGCAGCGAGCCGGCGCCGTCGACGCTCGCCGCCTCCTCGATCTCGGTGCCGACGTTCTGCAGCGCGGCGAGGAACAGCAGCATGAACGTGCCCGAGGTGGTGAACACCGCGAGGATGATGAGCACGCACATCGCGACGGATGGACCGGAGAGCCAGGCAGCCCAGGTCAGGCCGAGCGGGCCATCCGCCGTCAGCCCGCCGGTCACCGGCGAGAAGATGCCGTTGGGATCGGCGAACCAGTTCGGCCCCGCCGCGCCGAACCAGGCGAGCACCTGGTTGATGGCGCCGGAGGAGGCGAACAGGAAGATGAAGATCGTCGTGATCGCCACCGAGCTGGTGACGGACGGGAAGTAGAACGCGGTGCGGAAGAAGCCGCGCGCCTTCAGCAGGCGGTTGTTGACCTGCACGGCGAGGAACAGCGCGAGCGCCGTCTGCAGCGGCACCACCAGCAGCACGTAGTAGAGGTTGTTGCGGATGGCCGTGCCGAAGTCGCGCTGAGCGAGCCCCGACTCGACCAGCACGTTGGCGTAGTTCTCGCCGCCGACCGGCCGCGAGTTGCCCAGGGGCGAGCCGAGCCCGTTCCAGTCGCTGAAGCTCACGTACAGCGCGAGCAGGATCGGCAGCACGAGGAAGACGCCGATGATGACCATCGCGGGCGTCACGAACGCCCATCCGTACCGGCCCTCCGGGCCGCGGATACCTCTCGCCATCGGCGCCTCCTCTCGGTGATCGAGCTTGTCGAGATCCAGGTGATCGAGCGGAGCCTGATTTCGGCTCCGCTCGATCACCGATTGGGACTACTCCCCGTTGGCCTCGTCGAGCGCGGCCTGCAGGTCCTCCTGCAGCGAGCTCAGGATGCCCTGCGCGTCACCGCCGACGAGCCCGCTCAGCTGCGAGTTGAAGTCGGTGATCACGGAGGCGGAGCCGGCGAAGTTCACCGGGCTCACCGCGTAGTCGGCACCGGCCACGAACGAGGCATTCTCCGGGTAGTTCTCGGCGTAGGTGGCCGCGGCCGCCTCCGTCGACGGGATGACGCCGAACGCGTCGGCGAACTCGAGCTGCTGCTCGTCACCGGTCAGGTACTCCACCAGGCTCACCGCGAGGTCGCGGGTGTCCCCACCGTCGGCCGGGATGCCCCAGCAGTTGGTGAAGGTGAAGGTCGACTGCCCGCCGGGGCCGGCCGGCAGCTCGTAGGCCTGGTAGTTGGTGTCGGGGAAGTCGCCCTCGATGCCCTTGATCCACGGGCCCTCGATGACCATCGCGGCCTTGCCGGCGCCGAGCGCCTCGCCGCCCCATCCGGCGTCGATCTCGGTCGGCCACTTCAGCACACCGGCGTCGTGCAGCCGCTGCACGTACTGCAGGCCCTCGAGGTTCTCGGGGCTGTCGGCGGTGACGGTGTCGCCGTCGACCAGCTGACCGCCGGCCTGGTTCATGAACACGCCGAGGCGGGCGTACTCGAGCCCGAACGACAGACCCACGGTGTCACCGGTCGTGAGCCTGGTGGCAGCAGCTTCGAGGCTGGCCCAATCGGTGGGGATGTCGGCGTCGGTGAGACCGGCCGCCGCCCACAGGTCGGTGTTGATGATGAGACCGAGGGTCGAGAAGTCCTTCGGCGCGCAGGTGAACGTGCCGTCGTAGGTGAAGGTGTCGACCAGGTTGCCGTAGAAGTCGCCGGCGTTCGGCAGCTCCTCGGCGTAGGCGTCGAGGTAGCCGTTCTGCGCGTAGTTCGCGAACTGGTCCCATGACATGTAGAACAGGTCGGGCGCGTCGCCGCCGGCGAAGCCCTGGCTGAGCTGCTGGGTGAGGTCGCTCGCTGCGACGACCTCGACGCTGGCGTCGTTCTCCTCCGCCCAGGCATCCGCGGCGGCCTGCACGGCCTGCGTCTCGGCGTCGCCGGACGAGCCGATCAGGATGGTGAGCTCGTTTCCGCCACCGGACGCATCCCCGCCTCCGCCGGCGCAGCCGGCCAGGAGGGCGACGGCGCCGATGGCGACCGCTGCCGAGCCCCAGGTCTTGCTTCTCATGTTGGTTCCTCTCGGTTGTGATTGCCGGCCTCGGTGCTGCCGGCCTCTTCCTCGACGGGCGCCAGGTGACTCGACCGGCGGACGACAAGCTTCGGGGCGACGAGCCGGTGCCGCGGTTCGCGGGGGTGCTCGTCGGCGGGGATGACGCGGCGGCCCTGCTCGCCCATGAGCAGGTCCAGCGCCGCGGCGGCCACCTGGTCGAGCCGCTGCTCGACGCTGGAGAGGCCGACCGCCTGGGCGACCGGGGTGTTGTCGAAGCCGATGACCGGGAATCTCGGCTGCCCTGCCTCGCGGACGGCCATCATGGCGCCGAGCGCGAGGGAGTCGGAGACGCACACCAGCGCCTCGAGCCCGTGCTGCTCGCCGAGCAGCTGCTCGACCGTGCGTCGGGCGAACGGCACGCCCTCCTCCGTGGTGGAGGTGAGCGCGTCGAGCTCGGCATCGGAGAGTGCGAACCGCTCGCGCATCGCGGTGGCCCAGCCGCGACGGCGCTCGTCACCGGTGCCCGAACCGGCGGGCCACCCGAGGAACCCGATGCGGGTGAGGCCGCGGCCGATGAGGTGCCGGGTGGCGTCGTAGACGCCGGCGTAGCCGTCCACGTCGACCCAGGGGTGGTCGGGGCTGTCCAGGTCGGATCCCCAGGGGCGACCGAAGGAGACGAACGGCACCCGTTCGGCGATGAGCCAGGCGATGCGCGGATCGTCGTAGGTGGTTGCGGTGACGATCACCGCATCCACGTCGGCACCGTCGCGCAGGCGGCGCAGCTGGGCGATCTCGTCGTCGTGGTCGCGGGCGGTGAACAGCATCACGCGCATCCCGCGCTCGGCAGCGCGCTCGGTCAGGGCGTGCAGGAACCGGTCGAGGATCGAGCCGGAGATGCCGTTGGTGACCGGATCGAGGCGGATGGCGATGGTCGACGACTGCCGGGTGCGCAGCCGCCGCGCGGATTCGTGCGGCCGGTAGCCGAGCTCGGCGATGGCGGTCTCGACGCGGGCGCGGGTCTCGGCTCTCACGATGTCCGGGGCGTTCAGCACGTTGGACACCGTCTGCCGCGACACGTTCGCGACGCGGGCGACGTCGTCGACGGTCGGCAGCTGCGCCATCTGGCCTCCCTTGGCCGGTCCCTGTCCCCGGCGCCGCTGTTTGCCCGAATCGCAGGAGTTCGGCTGATGCAACTCATGCGTTTCGGGCGAATAGCGGATCGAGGGTCGATTGATCGTTCGAACCGAATGCTCGCACGAACGGTTTGATCGTTCAAATTGTGAGTGGTAGCGTGGCCGCCTGTCAACGGGGTGGCTCCTGGACAGTACGAGATCGAAGGGGTCGACGCGATGACCGCACCGAGGCAGCCCCTGCTGCATGACGAGACGATCGTGCTCCGCGCACCGAGCCAGGCCTGGTCGGCGGCCGACGGCGACATGGGAGCACGCCCCATCCACGGCTTCTTCCACTCGGATGTCCGCGTGCTCTCCGCACTGACGCTCACGGTCGCCGACGAGCCGGTCGAGCACATCGCCACCTCGCCGCGCGGCGCCGACGAGACCCTCTTCGTCTCGCTCGCCCGCCAGCTGGACGACCCGACGCCCGACCCCGGCGTGCGCCTCGAGCGGTTCCGCACCGTCACGGCCACCGGCATGCGCGAACGTCTGGTGTTGCGCTCTCGCCGCGATGCCGAGCTCGCCACCACCGTGCGGCTCGCCTTCCGCGCCGACACCACCGGCATGGATGCCGTGAAGGCCGGGCAGGCGCCGGGCACCGACCCGCAGGTCGAGCTCGACGGCGCGGGGGCGCGCTGGAGCGGCGACGACCTGGACGTCCGGATCGACGCGGCCACCGCATCCGTCACCGCAGACTCGATCACGTGGGACGTCACCGTGCCGCCCCGCGGCGAGGCCGTGCTGGAGTGGTCCGTCGAGGCGAGCGACGCGAAGGCCGTCGTGCGTGGCGCCGGCGGACCCGTGCCGTGGTCGGCGCCCGCGGTGGATTCGGGCGACGAGCGCCTCTCGCGCTGGGTCGAGCGGTCGCTCGCCGACCTCGACGCCCTGCGACTTGAGCCGGTGCGCGAGCCCGGGCGGCAGTTCCTGGCCGCGGGCGCGCCCTGGTTCTTCACC
>DATMVL010000081.1:0-6375 GCA_035563175.1 Rhodoglobus sp.
AGGTAGTGGGCGACGCCCGAGGTCTTGTTGTGGGTGAGCGCGCCGCCGAGCTCCTCCATGCCGACGTCCTCGCCGGTGACGGTCTTGATCACGTCGGGGCCGGTGACGAACATCTGCGACGACTTGTCGACCATGATCACGAAGTCGGTGAGGGCGGGGGAGTACACCGCACCGCCGGCGGCCGGTCCCATGATGATCGAGATCTGCGGGATCACTCCCGAGGCCTGGGTGTTGAGGCGGAAGATCTCGCCGTACTTGCCGAGCGCGACCACGCCCTCCTGGATGCGCGCGCCGCCGGAGTCGAGCAGCCCGATGATCGGCACGCCGGTCTTGATGGCGTGATCCATCACCTTGATGATCTTCTCGCCGGCCACCTCGCCGAGGGAGCCGCCGAAGATCGTGAAGTCCTGCGAGTAGACGGCGACCTGCCGGCCGTGGATGGTGCCGAGTCCGGTGACGACCGCGTCGCCGTAGGGGCGCTTGCTCTCCATGCCGAACGCGTGCGTGCGATGCCGCACGAACTCATCGAGCTCGACGAACGAGCCGTGGTCGAGCAGCGCCTCGATGCGCTCGCGCGCGGTCTTCTTGCCCTTGGCGTGCTGCTTCGCGATCGCCGCCTCGCCGCTCGCGGTGACCGCCTCGTGGTACCGGTTCTTCAGGTCGGCGATGCGGCCGGCGGTGGTGAACAGGTCGGGCGTCGCGTTCTCGGCACTCACGCGCTTCACTCTATCGACCACGTTCGGGCGCCTCCGGTTGACGGAACGAACAGAAACGGATGCCCGTGCTCGTCGCGCGCCGTCCGTTCACCCCATGGCAACCCCGTGTCCGCACGGCCTCCGTAGCGTCCGCGGCATGACGCCCCTCGCAGCCGACGCCGCCGTCGTGGCGGTCATCCCCGCCAGGGGCGGGTCGAAGGGCGTGCCGGGCAAGAACCTGCAGCGGGTGGGCGGCGTACCGCTCGTGGTGCGGGCGATCCGGGCGGCGCAGGCTGCGGCATCCATCGACACGGTGCTCGTCAGCACCGACGACCCGCGCATCGCCGAGCTCGCCACCGAGGCCGGCGCGACGGTCGTGGATCGGCCCACCGAGCTCTCCGGCGACACCGCGAGCTCTGAGGGGGCGCTGCTGCACGCCCTCGACGTCGTGGGCGGTTCGCCGGGAGTGCTCGTGTTCCTGCAGGCCACCTCGCCGTTCATCGATCCCGACGACCTGGATGCCGCGGTGACGCGGGTGCGCGCCGGCGAGTGCGACGTGGTGTTCTCTGCGATCGCGTCGCACGGGTTCCTCTGGGGCGAGGGTGCCGCCGGGGCGGTGGGCGTCAACCACGACGCGTCGTACCGGCCGCGCCGGCAGGATCGCGACCCGGAGTTCCTCGAGACCGGCGCCTTCTACGTGCTGCGGGTCGACGGCTTCCGGCGGGCCCGGCACCGCTTCTTCGGACGCGTCGGCGTCGCGATCGTCGACCCGCGCTCGGCGATCGAGGTCGACACCCGCGACGACCTCGAGCTGGCCAGGGCGATCGCGCCGCTGCTGAACCGCGCCGAGCCGATCGACGTCGACGCCCTGGTCACCGACTTCGACGGCGTGCACACCGACGACCGGGTGCACGTCGGCGTCGACGGGCAGGAGCTGGTCACCGCCAGCCGCGCCGACGGCTGGGGTGTCGAGCAGCTGCGCACGGCGGGCATCCCGGTCCTCATCCTCAGCAAGGAGCGCCACCCGGTGGTCGGCGCGCGCGGCGCGAAGCTCGGCGTCGAGGTGCTGCAGGGCATCGACGAGAAGGCGGATGCCCTGCAGGCCTGGGCGCACCGGCGCGGCATCCCGCTGCACCGCATCGCCTACGTCGGCAACGACCTGGGCGACCTGCCCGCCATGCACCTCGTCGGCTGGCCGATCGCCGTCGCCGACGCGCAGCCGCTCGTCACGGCCGCCGCGCGAGTGGTGCTCGAGCACCGCGGGGGCCACGGCGCCGTCCGCGAGGTCGCCGACCGCATCCTGTCGGCCCGTTCCGCCCATCACGACAAGGAGAACCCATGGTCCGCATCGGCACGCACCCGGTAGGCGCCGGGGAACCGGTCTACGTCATCGCGGAGATCGGCCTCAATCACAACGGCGACGTCGAGCTCGCGAAGCGGCTCATCGACGTCGCCGCCGATGCCGGCGCCCAGGCGGTCAAGTTCCAGAAACGCACCCCCGAGCTCGCGACCCCGGAGCACATGAAGAGCGCCCCGCGCGAGACGCCGTGGGGCACCATGACCTACCTCGAGTACCGCTACCGGGTCGAGTTCGGCCGGGACGAGTACGTCGAGCTCGGCGACCACGCCACCCTGCGCGGCATGGACTGGTTCGCGTCCCCGTGGGACGAGCCCTCCGTCGACTTCCTGGAGGACCTCAACGTCGTCGCCCACAAGGTCGCCTCCGCGTCGCTGACCGACGTGGGGCTGCTGCGCGCCCTCGCCGACACGGGCAAGCCGATCATCCTGTCGACCGGCATGTCGACGCTCGAGCAGATCGACTCGGCCGTGGACACGCTCGGCACCGGGAACCTGATCCTTATGCACGCCACCTCGACGTACCCCATGCCGCCCGAGGAGGCGAACCTCCGTGTCATCCCGGAGCTCGCCGCGCGCTACCGCGGAGTGCCCGTCGGATACTCCGGCCACGAGACCGGCACCGAGATCTCCGTCGCCGCGGTCGCGCTGGGCGCCGTGGCGGTGGAGCGGCACATCACCCTCGACCGCGCCATGTGGGGCTCCGACCACCACGCCTCGCTCGAGCCGGCGGACTTCGCAGCGCTCGTCTCCGGCGTCCGCGTCACGACCGAGGCCCTCGGCGACGGCGTCAAGCGGGTGTTCCCGGGCGAGCTCGCCCCGATGGCGAAGCTGCGCAGAGTCGTCGCGTGAAGGTGATCGGGGTCGCCGACTCCGACTCCTACCTGAAGTGGGGCGCGTCCCTGCTCGAGCGCATGCCGGCCGACTGGCATCGCCGCCTGCTCATCCTGCGCACCCCGGCCCTCCCGAGCAGGTCGCAGGTGGCGGCGGCGCTCGCCGGCACGCGGTTCACCGACCCGACGCACCTCGACTTCGCCGACGTGACGACGCTCATCCAGCAGGAGCGGCCGGATGTCGTGCTCGTCTCCTTGCGCGGACCGGTGGTCCGCGTCGTGGTGCGGGCGATCCTCGCCGCGGGGGAGCCGCGGCCCGTGATGCTGAGCGGGCTGCCCGGCATCTCGGTGCCCGAGACGCTGAACGCGATCTACTACCGCTCGCAGGCCGATCTGCTCGTGCTGCACAGCCGGCGCGAGGTGCGGTCGTTCCGGGGGCTCGCCGAGCGGCTCGGGGTGCGGCAGCGGTTCGTGCTGGCGTCGCTGCCGTTCCTGAGCGCGGCGCCGGTCGACGCGGGTGCCGGTACCGACATCGTGTTCGCGGCGCAGGCGATCGTGCCGCGCACCCGCGCCGACCGCGAGAGCGTGCTCGACGGCCTTCTCGCCACCGCCCGCGCCCAGCCGGACCGCCGCGTCGTGCTCAAGCTGCGCGGACGGGCGGGGGAGGCCCAGACCCATCAGGAGCGGCATCCCTACGACACCATGCTCGCCGAGCGCGCCGACGTGCCGCCGAACCTCGTCGTCTCGACCGGGCCGATGTCCGAGGCGCTGCGGGCGGCCGGCGCGCTGGTGACGGTGAGTTCCACCGCCGCGATCGAGGCCGCCGCGGCCGGGGTGCCGGTGCTCGCGATCGACGACTTCGGCGTGCGCGCCAGGCTCATCAACGTCGTGTTCGAGGGCAGCGGACTGCTCGGGCCGCTCTCGGACGCGGCACTCGGCCGGTTCCGGACGGCCCCGCGTGCGTGGCTGGAGGACAACTACTTCCACGACCGCGCCGAGGAGGACTGGCTGCCCGCGCTGCGCGAGGCCGTCGCGCTGCGCGACGCCGGGCGGCTGCCCGTGCGTCCGCAGTTCCGCGGGCGGCTGGGCGGCGGACTGCGCCGCAGCTGGGACCGCAAGATCGCGCTCGGGCCCTACGACCGCTCGTGGGATGGCCGGCTCGCGCTCGCCGTCGGCTACCCGCTGCGCGAAGCCGTGCGCGCGATGCGCCGGGCGCAGGCGCGGGTGCGCCGCCGCGAGGGGGTCTGAGGAGGCGCCACTTCAGACGGCGCTCGGTGTCCAGGAGTCGTCACACCTGGCGCCTCGACGTTCAGGCTCGAGATGGCGCGCCACTTGCGACCACTCGCCGGCACCCCGGGCCGTCGGAAGTGGCGCCTCCCCACCTTCGGCTCGGACGGGTTCCGATGGACGCGCGCCGTACAGTGAGCGCATGGATGCCCCGCTGAGCCGCGCCGTCGCGCCCGGTCTCCAGGTGGTCGCCTCCGTCGACTCCACCAACGCCGAGCTGCTGCGGCGGGCCGAGCGCCTGCAGCACTTCGCGGTGCTGGCCACGGACGACCAGACCGCCGGCCGCGGCCGGCTCGGCCGCACGTGGGTCGCGCCGCCGGGGCGGACGCTCGCCGTGTCGGTGTTCCTCGCGTCGCCGCCGGATGGCTGGATCCCGCTGCTGGCGGGCGTCGCGATGGCGCGCGCCGTCCGCACCCTCGTCACGGCGGAGGTCACGCTGAAGTGGCCGAACGACGTGCGCGTCGCCGGGAACAAGGTGTCGGGCATCCTGGCGGAGCTCGCACCGGACGGCGTCGTGCTCGGCGCCGGCCTCAACCTCACGCTCGAGGCCGGGCAGCTGCCGACGCCGGTGTCGACCTCGCTGACCCTGCACGGTGCGGACCCGGACGGGCTGTTCGACCGCGCGCTCGCCGCGTACCTCACCGAGCTGCGGGCGGTGCTCGAGACGGATGCTCCGCGCGAGGACGTGCTCGTCGAGTGCGACACGATCGGGCGGCCGGTGCGGGTCGAGCTCCCGGGCGGCGACCTGCTCGAGGGTGCGGCCCTAGACCTCGATCGCGACGGCCGGCTGGTCGTCGCCGACGCATCCGGAGCGCTCACCGCGGTCGCCGCGGGGGACGTCACCCACGTGCGTCCGCTCTGACGCCCTCCGTTCGATTCGATCGGCTAGGGTGCGCGACGTGAGGATCTCCGTCATCGGCTGCGGGTACCTGGGCGCCGTGCACGCCGCGTGCATGGCCGATCTGGGTCACGAGGTGATCGGCATCGACGTCGACGAGGCGAAGATCGCCCTGCTCGCCGCCGGGAAGCCGCCGTTCTTCGAGCCGCAGCTGCCCGAGCTGCTCGCCTCCGCGACCGCGACCGGCCGCCTGCGGTTCAGCACCGACGTGCGCGAGGCCGCCGGCGCATCCGTGCACTTCGTCGCCGTCGGCACCCCGCAGCTGGCCGAGAGCAACGCAGCCGACCTGCGCTACGTCGACGCGGCGGTGCGGTCGCTGCTGCCCATCCTGCAGCCCGGGGATGTCGTCGTCGGCAAGTCGACCGTGCCGGTCGGCACCGCTGCGCGGCTCGCCGAGATCGTCGAGGCCGCCGGCGCGCGGCTGGCCTGGAACCCCGAGTTCCTGCGCGAGGGCTTCGCCGTGAAGGACACCATCGCCCCCGACCGGCTGGTGTACGGCGTGCGTGACGGCGACGACGCATCCGTCGCCGCGCTCGACGAGGTGTACGCCGCCGCCATCGCCCGCGAGACCCCGCGGATCGTCACCGACTTCGCCACCGCCGAGCTCGTGAAGGTCTCGGCGAACGCGTTCCTCGCCACGAAGATCTCGTTCATCAACGCGATGGCCGAGGTCGCCGAGGCCACCGGCGCCGACGTGACCCAGCTCGCCGATGCGATCGGGTACGACGCCCGCATCGGCCGCCGGTTCCTCAACGCCGGCCTCGGCTTCGGCGGCGGCTGCCTGCCGAAGGACATCCGCGGCTTCATGGCCCGCGCCGAGGAGCTCGGCGTCGACCAGGCGCTGAGCTTCCTGCGCGAGGTCGACTCGATCAATCTCCGCCGCCGCGCCCGCATGGTGGACCTCGCTCAGGAGGTGCTCGGCGGTTCCATCGAGGGCAAGCGGATCGGGGTGCTGGGGCTGGCGTTCAAACCCGACTCCGACGACGTGCGGGATTCGCCCGCGCTGCACGTCGCTGCGAGGCTGCAGGAGCTCGGCGCCATCGTCGTGGCCACCGACCCGGAGGCCGTCGACACGTCTCGCCGGCTGCGCCCCGAGCTCACCTACGTCGCCACCGCCGAGGAGGCCGCCCGCGACGCCGACGCCCTGGTGCTGCTCACGGAGTGGAGGCAGTACCGCGAGCTCGACCCGTCAGCGCTCGGAACGCTGGTCGCCCAGCGGGCGATCGTCGACGGCCGCAACACGCTCGACCCCGTCGTCTGGCGCGGCGCCGGCTGGGTGTACCGGGCCCTCGGCCGGCCGTAGCGG
>DATMVL010000082.1:0-4657 GCA_035563175.1 Rhodoglobus sp.
CTCGACGAGCCCGGTCAGCTCGGCGATCGCGCGCGCGCCCGGCACGATCTCGGCACCCCAGGCCGCGGTGAAGCCGTAGCCCGCACCACCGGCGGCACCGGCGCCGGGCAGTTCGGGGTCGCCGCCCATCGCTCTTGCCAGACTCGCCAGACCGCGCTCGAGCAGCTCGAGCTGCTCGGGCGTCGCGCCCTTCTGCGGGCCGAAGGTCGCGGCTGCGCCGCGAGGGCCGAGCAGCGGGTTGTCGACGTCGGTCAGCAGGCGGACGCGCTTGAGAGGTCTCCGCAGGCCCTCGCTGTCGACCGCGGCGAGGTCCACCAGCGAGCCGCCACCCGGCGCGAGCTCGGCGCCACGGGCATCCGTCGCCCGCAGGCCCAGCGCCTGCAGGGCTCCCACGGCGCCGTCGGTCGTCGCCGAACCACCCAGGCCGATGACGAGCGAGGTGGCGCCTTCGCCGAGTGCGGCCGCGATCACCTCACCGAGTCCGATGCTGGTCGCGCCCAGGGCATCCGGCACCGCCATCTGCGGCAGGCCGGAGCTCTCGGCGAACTCGACCACCGCCTCGCCGCCGGGCAGCCGCAGCCAGCGCGCGATCACCGGACGACCGTCGGGACCGGTCACCTCGAGGCTGCGGAACTCCGCTCCCGGGACCGCCGACGCCATCGCGTCGATGGTGCCCTCGCCGCCGTCCGCCTGGGGCAGCAGCACGAGCTCGTCCCCGGGGCGCACCGACCGCCAGCCGTCAGCGATCGCGGCCGCGGCATCGGCCGCCGTCGCCGATCCCTTGAACGAGTCGGGGGCGATCACGACGCGCAGCACGGGCGCCACGATACACATCGGCCGTCAGGCGCCGGGCGACCACTGACCGTCGAACATCAGGCAGCCGCCGTCCTCGCGGACGCCGACGACCTCGATGGTCCACGAGGTGGTATTCCACACCGCGTTCACGCAGGTCAGGTCCGCCGGCATCCAGACCGCAGCGGGCCGACCGTCGAACAGACCGGTCTCGCTGAGCCCGCCGGGCAGCGCGCCGGCACCGGCCAACTCCTCGATCGATTCCGTGGTGACGTTCGATGCGGGCAGCGCAGAGGTGAGCTCGGCCGCGAGCCGCTCGCCAGCCCGGATCTCCGCCTCGCACAGTCGGACGCGCGGCCCCTGCGCCGAGTTCTCGGACGCCGCGCCGACACCGCACTCTGGACGCAGAGCCGGTGGTGCCTGCTCGGCCGCGACGTCGCTCATATACGAGAACTGGGAGAGCGCCGCCAGCGCATTCACGCCGCCGAACACGAGCCCGAGGATCGTGCCGAACACCGCAAGGGTCATGGTCAGCGGCCGCGGCGCGGTACGTGCGGCCACGAGCGTCACCACCATCCCGGCGAGCGCCGACACCGCGCCGGCGGCCGCGAACCAGGCCGACGCGTTCCGTTCGGCGAGATCGGGACTGCGACCGAACGTGAACATCGCGGCCAAAGACGAGAAGCCGAGGAACACGGGAAGCGCGACGCAGAGCACCCAGAAGGCGAGCGTCGAGACCGTGAGCGCGGCCATGCGGCCCGACTCGGACGTGAGGGTCACTCGGTCATTGTGGCGCATCGACGGCACGACCTGCAGCAGGTCAGCGGAGCCGGGCGGGAGCGCCCATCTGTAGCTGAGGCGGGACTCGACTCCCCACCGGCGCCGCATCCACGCCGCTGAACGCGGCGCGGCTGACTGCGCGGCGTGGGCCCGGCTGGTTCTCGCCGATACCTCGGCCGAAGACGCCGAAAGCCCCGCAGAACGGGGCTTTCATCGTCTGTAGCTGAGGCGGGACTCGAACCCGCGACCTCACGATTATGAGTCGTGCGCTCTCACCAACTGAGCTACTCAGCCACTGCATCCGGGGCTTGGATGCACGAGCCCCCTGTGGGAATCGGACCCACTACCTCTTCCTTACCAAGGAAGTGCTCTACCAATGAGCTAAGGGGGCGCACAGCGAGCAGACCGCTCGCGGGCACCAGGAGAGAATAGCACCCCGCCGCTCCCCGGAAACCACTGCAAGCGCTTGCCGCAGTTGGCTTAGGCTGTCGCGCATGACCTCGCAGGAGATCGAGACCACCGACGCGCCCGAACCCTCGACGGATGCCCTCCCCGACACCATCACCGGAGGCGAGGAGTGGTGGCGCACCGCCGTCATCTACCAGGTGTACCCGCGCTCGTTCGCCGACGCGGACGGTGACGGCGTCGGAGACCTGCCCGGCATCACCGAGCGGCTCCCCGCACTCGCCGACCTCGGCGTGGACGCGGTGTGGCTCTCGCCGTTCTACACGAGCCCGCAGAACGACGCCGGCTACGACGTCGCCGACTACTGCGACGTCGACCCGCTGTTCGGCACCCTCGAGCAGTTCGACACCCTCCTCGAGCGCGCGCACGCACTCGGGTTGAAGGTCATCATCGACATCGTGCCCAACCACAGCTCGGACCAGCACGTGTGGTTCCAGGAGGCGCTCGCCGCACCCGAGGGCTCACCGGAGCGCGACCGCTACATCTTCCGCGACGGCAAGGGCCCGAACGGCGACCTGCCTCCGAACAACTGGGAGAGCGTCTTCGGCGGCACCATGTGGGAGCGCACCACCAACCCGGACGGCACACCCGGCCAGTGGTACCTGCACATCTTCGACCGCTCGCAGCCCGACCTGAACTGGGAGAACCCGTGGGTGCGCGAGCAGTTCCGCGGCATCCTGCGCTTCTGGCTCGACCGGGGCGTCGACGGATTCCGCGTCGACGTCGCCCACGGCATGATCAAGGAGCCGGGCCTGCCCGACTTCACCGCGCCCGAGGACGAGGGCTCGATGGGCGGCGGCGCCGCGGAGGCCGCGCTCGAGCCCGGTATCGACGACCTGCCCGAGCGGCCCGAGACGCCGTACTGGGGCCAGGACGGCGTGCACGACATCTGGCGCGAATGGCACGCGGTGCTCGCCGAGTACGAGGGCGACCGGATGCTGTGCGCCGAGGCCTGGGTCTCGCCGCTCAGCAAGATGGCGCTCTGGGTGCGCCCCGACGAGATGCACCAGTCGTTCAACTTCCCGTACCTGCTCACCGACTGGAAGGCGCCGGCGCTCAAGCGCATCATCAGCGAGTCGCTCGCGGTCTTCCCTGGCGTGGGCGCCCCCGCGACATGGGTGCTGTCGAACCACGACGTGATCCGTCACGCGTCCCGGCTGGCGCTGGGTCAGGATGCGCCGCCTCAGGGATCCGGGATGGGCCCGTTGTCTCCGGGCAAGCCCGACCGCGAGCTCGGACTGCGGCGCGCGCGAGCGGCGACCATGCTCATGCTCGCGCTGCCCGGCAGCGCTTACGTGTACCAGGGCGAAGAGCTCGGCCTGCCCGAGGATCTCGAGCTGCCCGACAGCGCCCGCCAGGACCCGACGTTCTTCCGCACCGGCGGAGAGAAGTACGGCCGCGACGGATGCCGCGTGCCGATCCCGTGGGAGGCCGAGGCGCCCGCGTTCGGGTTCAACGAGAGCGGTGCATCCTGGCTGCCGCAGCCGGCGAGCTGGAAGGACTACGCCCGCGACGTGCAGGAGGGCGCGGCCGGCAGCACGCTAGAGCTGTACAAGGCGGCGCTCAAGCTGCGCGCCGAGTACGACCTGGGCGGCGGCGAGCTCACCTGGGCGACCGGGTACGGGCCGACCGTGGTGGCGTTCCGCAACGGCGGCGTGACCGTGCTGGCGAACGTCGGCGACGTGCCGGTCGAGCTGCCCGTCGGCGACATCCTGCTGGCCAGCGAAGACGTGGTCGGCGGCGTGCTGCCGGCCGACACGACCGCCTGGCTGATCGAGGACTAGCTAGACCGCGTTCGCGCTGAGCCAGGCGTACGGGTCGACGTGCACGCCGTCGATCAGGATCTCGAAGTGCAGATGCGCCCCGTACGAGATGCCGGTGTCGCCCACCAGACCGATGAAGTCGCCGACGTCGACGTTGTCGCCGGGCAGCAGCGGGCTCGACTCCATGACCATGTGCGCGTAGTGCGACTGCACGTTCACGCCGCCCAGGTTGTGCTGGATGATCACGTGGTTGCCGTACCCGGACTCGTCGTACCCCGACGACACGACGGTGCCGGCCGCGATCGCGAAGATCGGGGCGCCCTCACCGGGCACGAAGTCGATGCCCTTGTGCGGCCAGCCGTTGCGGGGCACACCGAAGCCGTCGGTGATCGCGACCTCGTACGGGAACGGCCAGCGCACATCCCCCGACGTCGCCGTGTAGGCGTACTCGACGCCCGAGTACTTGAGCTTCAGCACGTCGGACTTCGACAGCACCTCGTACCCGTCGCGCAGCGGCGCGGTGCTCGCGGCCTCCTCCGAGACGGCGAGCGACTGCCCGGGCAGGGTCAGCGGCTGGCTCTTCGGCGCGTCGTCGGCGGCGCTCATGAACGCGCTGGCCGGGATCGACATGCCGACCAACAGGACGCCGGCACCGAGCAGCGCGGTGAGCGAGAAGATCTTCGACGCGAGGTTGGTCTTCGGCTTCGGCGCCTTCTCGAACCGCACCTTCACCTTGCGTGACTTGACGGATGCGGTGCGAGCCGCCGGCGCGGAGGGCGCGACCGCCGTCGAGCGGCGCCAGCCCGCGGCCACGTCATCGCGGCGGGTGCGCAGCACCGGCGCGACGGGCTCGCTCG
>DATMVL010000083.1:0-3020 GCA_035563175.1 Rhodoglobus sp.
GCGCGGGACCGCCCGCGCGACGGTCGCGGCCCTGCTGCCGGCGCTCGACCGGGAATCGCGACCGGTCGTCGTCGCGGTCGACCTGCCGAGCGGAGTAGGCGCCGACGACGGCACCACCGACGGCCTGGTGCTGCCGGCCGACCTCACCGTAACCTTCGGCGCGGTCAAGGCCGGGCTGCTGCTCGAGCCGGGCAGCCGCTACGCCGGACGGGTCGTGCTCGTCGACCTCGGGCTCCGCATCGAGGGTCCGCCGACGGTCGTCGGCTAGCGCGCCCCGGTCGCGGCCTCCTCGACCGCGTCGGCGTCGGGCTGCTCGGCGTCCGCGTCCGCACGCTGCGCCGCATCCTCACCGGCCTCGATCGCCAGCGACGAGGCGAGCAGGCCGGCCCCGAGGCCGAGGGCGCCCCAGAACAATCCCCAGCGGTGCTTGCCGATCAGGGCGTCGAGCGAGAGCGGGCCGGGCCCGTCGATGGTGAGCGCGGCCGTCGCGGCCACGAGCACGAGATTGAACTCGTACCCGCCGTTGCTGTTGAAGAACCCGTTGCGCCGGTGCACCTTCTCGACCGCGGTCGCCATCGCCGCGGTCGTCGCCGCGGTGGCGACCGGCATGCCGGCGCCGAGCACGATCGCCGCGCCGCCCGCCGCCTCGGAGAGGCCCGCCGCGATGGCGTTGCGCTCCGTCGGATGCATCCGCGTGGCATCCATCATCTTCTTCGTGCCCTCGATGCCGGGGCCGCCGAACGCCCCGGTGAGCTTCTGCATGCCGTGCGCGACGAAGACGCCGCCGACCACGACCCTGAGGAGGAGTTTTCCGATCGCCATGCAGCCAGCCGAGCACGACGACGGGGTGCCGGGCAACCCCTAGCCGAGCACTCCGGCCGCCCTCGCCGGGGCGGCGTATGCTTCGGCCAGCGTCGCCACGGTGTCGTGCGCGTTGAGCCCGCTCGGGTTCGGCACGACCCAGAGCTGCCCGCCGGCGATCCCCTCCGGCTGCATCCCCGAAACCGCTCGCGGCCTGCCGAACCCCTGCCGGTACGCGGTGACGCCGACCACGGCGACCACCCGCGGCCGCCACCGCGCCACGTCCTGTTCGAGCCGCGCGGCGCCGTCGCGCAGCTCGTCCCGCGACAGCTCGTCCGCGCGGGCGGTGGCGCGGCGCACCAGGTTCGTGATGCCGATGCCGCGGGCGATCAGCGCCGACCGCTCGGCGGTGGTCAGCCCGGCGGCGAAGTCCGGCATCCGCTCGATGATCCCGGCCGCGAGCAGCGCCGGGTAGAACCGGTTGCCCGGGTGCGCGAACGGCGTGCCGGTGGCCGCCGTCCACAGCCCCGGGTTGATGCCCACGAACAGCAGGCGCAGGCCGTCGCCGACCAGATCGGGGATGGTCGCGTCGCGGTACGACTCCAGCTCGGCCCGTGTAAACCCCATGCCGCCACGCTAGCCCCGCGGTTACCGTCGACCCATGGAACCCATCCGGCGGCACGCGATCGTGCGCGGGCTCGTGCAGGGCGTGGGGTTCCGCTTCGCCGCTCGTGACGAGGCGAGCCGGGCCGGCCTCACCGGCTGGGTGCGCAACCTCGATGACGGCACCGTCGAGGCCGAGGTGCAGGGCGCGCCGGATGCGGTCGGGCGGATGCTGGAGTGGCTCGGCCACGGCCCGCCAGGTGCGCAGGTCGAGGGCCTCGACGCCCGCGAGTGCGGCCCCGTCGCCGCCGACCACGCCTTCCGAATCGAACGCTGACAGGAGCATCCATGTCCATCTCCCGCTTCCTCGCCGGTGCGCTCATGGCGAACGCCGTGCCGCACGGTCTCGCCGGGCTGCGCGGCCGCCCGTTCCCCTCGCCGTTCGGCGACCCGCCCGGCGTCGGGCTGTCGTCGCCCGCCGAGAACCTGGTGTGGAGCGCCGCCAACGCCGCGGCGGGCTCGCTGCTGCTGCGGCGCAGCGCCGGCCGCGGCGCCCGGGCCGGTGCGCTGTCGATGGCGTTGCTGCTCACGTGGTGGTTCGCGCTGGAGAGTCCGCGCCGACGCCGGGGATGACGAAGGGCCCGCGCCTTCCGGCGCGGGCCCTCCTGAATCAGCCGGTCAGTACGTGATGACCAGCGAGTTCGACACCGCCATGAGCGAGACGATCGCCGCGTTGATCACGCCGCCGATGTACGGGTTGTTCGTCGCGCGGTAGATCTTGCGCGAGATCACCGCGGAGGCGGCCAGCGTGACGATCACCGGGAACAGCCAGATGCTGTAGATGCCGCCGAATCCGGGCACCAGGTCGCCGGTGATCGCGAACGTCACGTACTGCACGATCACGAGCACGATCGGCGCCAGCGCGTTGAACACCGCGAGCACGAGCGTGTTCACCCACTCCTTGCCCCGCAGCGTGAACCGGTTGAACGAGTTGATCGCCACCGAGTTCGCGAGGAAGTAGATGAGGAACAGCGGCAGCATCACCAGCGCGTACCCGACCATCTCCGGGCGGAACGCCTTGATCGCGTAGACCCAGAGGCGGAAGTCCGTCTTGAAGAAGTAGTCGAGCACGAACACGATCCCGTACGCGGCGACCACGGTCACCAGGGCCAGACCGACGCCGTGGACGAACGTGCGCCACCCCGGGAACACGCCGACCGCCTTGAGGCTCTGACCGTTGCGCCGCCCGAACAGGTAGTACGAGGCGAGCATGATGAGCAGCCCCGCGATGCCGTTCACCGCGGCCCAGACCGCGATGAAGAACACCGAGCCGGTGGCGATGAACGACGGGATCGCGTTGTGGGTGATGGCCACCAGCGGCGTGAACTGGCTGAGCCAGATGTAGGACGCGCCCGAGAACAGCGCCGAGACGACCAGGCCGCCCCAGAACCAGGCGAGGCCCTTCCGGGTGGTGGCCGCGGCCGCGACCGGCTCGGGCACCCGCAGGCCGGCGAAGGCGCGGGTGAAGAGCAGGGCACGGGTGAAGGCGACCAGGAAGATGCCGAAGCCGATCAGTCCGAGGGTGGTCAAGCCCTCCTTGACCTGCCACACCTGCG
>DATMVL010000084.1:0-14821 GCA_035563175.1 Rhodoglobus sp.
GGCGTCCACGCGCCCGGCAGGCTCGTGGGCCGCGGCGCACCGCCCGCCGCCGAGACGACATGCGCGTGCAGTTCGAGGAGGGCGGCGCTGGGCACCACCGCGCGGCACAGCACCATGCCGCGCGGCCGCCCCGCGCCGAACACGACCAGCCCGCCCAGGCGCAGCGGCAGCGGCAGCACCACGTCGAGGTCGATGCCGGCGAACGCCTCGTCGCTCGCGACGAGGGTCACGTGCGGCCGGTTGCTCTCGCCCGCGTGCGCCGCGAGCGAGGGAAGACCGGCCGCCTGCAGGGCGTTCCAGTCGGCCCGCACCGCGGCATCCGTCGACTCGTCGAGCACGAGCTCGAGGCTGCGGATCATGTGCCGGATGTGGGACTCGAACCCACACGCCCGAAGACAACCGATTTTGAGTCGGTCGCGTCTGCCATTCCGCCAATCCGGCAACGACCCGACGATACCGTAGGCTTTTCGACGTGACCGACCAGGAGAACAGCACGCCGCGCCGCGTCGTCGTGGCTGAGGACGAATCCCTCATCCGCATGGACATCGTGGAGATCCTCCGCGACAACGGCTTCGACGTGGTCGGCGAGGCCGCCGACGGCGAGACCGCCGTCGCACTGGCGACCGACCTGCGCCCGGATCTGGTCGTGATGGACGTGAAGATGCCGCAGCTCGACGGCATCTCGGCGGCGGAGCGTCTCGGCAAGAACCACATCGCCCCGGTCGTGCTGCTCACCGCGTTCAGCCAGAAGGAGCTCGTCGAGCGGGCCTCCGAGGCCGGCGCCCTCGCCTACGTGGTGAAGCCGTTCACCCCGAATGACCTGCTGCCCGCCATCGAGATCGCGCTCAGCCGGTACAACCAGATCATCGCCCTCGAGGCCGAGGTGCAGGATCTCAACGAGCGCTTCGAGACCCGCAAGCTGGTCGACCGCGCCAAGGGCCTGCTGAACGAGAAGATGGGCTTCACGGAGCCCGAGGCGTTCCGCTGGATCCAGAAGGCGTCGATGGACCGCCGCCTCACCATGCACGAGGTCGCGCAGACCATCGTGGACCAGTTCAGCGCGAAGAAGTAGCGTGGGCGCCTCGGTCGTCGTGACCGGGGGATGCCGCGGCGTCGGCCTGGGCATCGTCCGGGCGCTGCTGGCCGAGGGCTGGTCGGTCGTCGTGATCGACGTCGCCGGCCAGGCTCCGGAGGGCGCCGAGCTGGTACTCGGCGACGCCGGTGATCCGGGGACCGTCGCGCGGGCCGCCGAGCTGGCCGAGGCGTCGGCCCCGCTGCGCGGCTGGGTGAACAACGCGGCGGTGTTCGCCGACGCGTTCCTGCACGACGACGCCGGTGCCGTGCTCGGCGCGGTCGCCGAGAACCTGGTGCCGGTGGTCGCGGGCTCCGCCGAGGCCGTCCGGCGCTTCCGGGCGGGATCCGGCGGGGCGATCGTGAACGTGTCGAGCCATCAGGCGCAGCGCCCGGTGGCCGGCGCCATGCCGTACGCGACGGCGAAGGCGGCGATCGAGGGCCTCACGAGGGCGACCGCCGTCGACTACGCGGCGGACGGCATCCGCGCCAACGCCGTGGGGCTCGGCTCCATCGTCACCGAGCGCTTCGACGGCGACCCGTCGGTGCAGGGCGCCTTCCATCCGGTGGGCCGCATGGGCACGGCGGATGAGGTGGGCGCGGCCGTCGCCTTCCTGCTGTCGGATGCGGCGTCGTTCGTCACCGGGGCGGTGCTGCCGGTCGACGGCGGCCGCGCCGTCTGGGGGCGCGACCCGGAGGAGCGCCGGCCCTAGCGCCGGTCGCGCAGCAGGTTCGTCATCCGCACCGTCGACACCCGACGGCCGGACTCGTCCTCGATCACGATCTCGTGGGTGGCGATGGTGCGGCCGAGCGCGATCGCGCGGCAGGTGCCGGTCACCCAGCCCGAGGTCACCGAGGTGGTGTGCGTCGCGTTGATGTCGATGCCGACCGCGTACCGTCCCGGACCGGCGTGGATGGCCGACGAGATCGACCCCAGCGATTCACCCAGCACCACGTTGGCGCCGCCGTGCAGCAGGCCGATCACCTGCGTGTTGCCCTCCACGGGCATCCGGGCGACCGAGAGCGAGCCCGAGAGCTCCAGGAACTCGATGCCCATCTTCTGCGCGAGCGCCCCGCCGCCGGTCTCGACGATGCGCTGGAACAGCTCCGGATCGAGGTCCTCTGGCAGCTTCACGGGCATGGGATCCTCCATGGTCGGCGGGACCGCGATGGTGTCGGATGGCGCGGCTAGGCTGGATCGGTGCCGAGCCCGGAAAAGCCTACCCTCCTCGTCATCGACGGCCATTCGCTGGCGTTCCGCGCGTTCTACGCGTTGCCGGTGGACAGCTTCACGACCCGGGACGGCCAGCACACCAATGCCATCCACGGCTTCCTGTCGATGCTCATCCTGCTGCTGCAGAACGAGCAGCCGACGCACCTCGCGGTCGCGTTCGACCTCTCCCGCGAATCGTTCCGCACCCGCGAGTACGCCGAGTACAAGGGCACCCGCGGGGCGACGCCGCCCGAGTTCTCCGGCCAGGTGCCGCTGCTGCAGGAGGCGCTCGGCGCGCTCAACATCCCGGTGCTGACCAAGCCCGACTACGAGGCCGACGACATCCTCGCCACGCTCGCCGAGCGCGGCGTGCAGCAGGGTTACCACGTGCTGGTCGTCTCCGGCGACCGCGACGCCATCCAGCTGGTGCGCGACGGCGTCACCCTGCTGTACCCGAACGCGCGCGGCGTCTCCGAGCTGAAGCGGTACGACCGGGATGCGGTGGTCGAGCGGTACGGCATCGAGCCGTCGCAGTACCCGGACATCGCCGCGCTGGTGGGGGAGAGCAGCGACAACCTCATCGGCATCGACAAGGTGGGCGAGAAGACGGCGGTCAAGTGGATCACCCAGTACGGCTCGCTGCAGGGCCTGCTCGAGCACGTCGATGAGATCAAGGGCGTGGTCGGCCAGAACCTGCGCGACCAGGCCGACCGGGCGGTGCGCAACCGCAAGCTGAATCAGCTCGTCACCGACGTCGAACTCGAGGTCGGGCCGGAGGATCTGTCGCGCAAGCCGATGGACGTGCCGGCTGTGCGCGAGATCTTCGACCGGCTGCAGTTCAAGACGCTGCTCGACCGGGTGCTCAAGATCGCCAGCGCCGAGCTGGGGGCCGAGGCGGTCGCCGACTCGGCTCCGGATGCGGCGCGCACCCCCGAGGTCCGCCGCCTGGTGGGCGACCAGCTCGCCGCCTGGCTCTCAGACCAGACCGGCGACGGCGCCGCGGCGCTCGGACTGCGGGTCGAGAGCGTGAACCGCCGCGTCACCGGGTTCGGCATCGCGGGCGTCGAGGAGACCGTGTTCGTGCCGTGGGAGCAGGGCGACACCCAGCCGCCGTTGCTGTCGTGGCTCGCCAGCGAATCGCCGAAGGTGATGTCCGGAGCGAAGGCGCAGCTCAAGATCGCGCGCGAGAACGGCCTGCAGATCGCCGGGATCGCCTACGACCCGATGCTCGCGGGGTGGCTGCTGCGGCCCGGCGGCCGCGCCGAGACGCTCGCGTCGCAGGTCGAGTACTACCTCGGCGAGACGCTGCAGCAGGGTGACCCCAATCAGCTGGTGCCCGAGACCGAGGCCGCGAGCCCGGCGACTGAGGCCTGGTACTCGCTCCGCCTCGCGTCGTACCTCTCCGAGCGGCTGGACGCGGGTTCGCTCGACGTGCTCGAGAACATCGAGATGCCGCTGCTGCCGGTGCTCGCGAGCATGGAGCAGACCGGCATCGCCGTGAACCGCGACCGGTTGGCACGCCTCACCTCGGATCTCGGGGCCCGCGCCGCCGACGTGGCCCAGCAGGCGTTCGCGCTCATCGGCCGCGAGATCAACCTCGGCAGCCCGAAGCAGCTGCAGGAGGTGCTGTTCGACCAGCTCGGGATGCCGAAGACCCGTTCCAACAAGACCGGGTTCTCCACCGACGCCGGCAGCCTCGCCGACCTGCAGGAGCAGCACCCGCATCCGTTCCTGGATCTGCTGCTGCAGCACCGCGACGCCACCAAGCTGATGCAGATCATCGCGTCCATCGACAAGGCCGTCGACGACCGCGGCCGGGTGCACACCACCTACGAGCAGGCCGGCTCCGCCACCGGACGCATCGCGTCGAACGACCCGAACCTGCAGAACGTGCCGATCAAGACCGAGGTGGGTCGCGAGATCCGCGCCGCGTTCCAGGCGGGCGAAGGGTACGAGACCCTGCTCACCGCGGACTACTCGCAGATCGAGATGCGCATCATGGCGCACCTGTCGCGTGACGACGGGCTCATCGAGGCCTTCAACTCGGGGGAGGACCTGCACCGCTTCGTGGGCTCGCGCGTGTTCGGGGTGCCGCCCGAGGAGGTGACGCCGTTCATGCGCACCAAGGTGAAGGCGATGTCGTACGGCCTCGCGTACGGTTTGAGCGCGTTCGGGCTCTCGAAGCAGCTGCGGATCGAGACCAGCGAGGCCAAGGAGCTGATGGCCGACTACTTCGCCCGGTTCGGCGGCGTGCGCGACTACCTGCGGCACGTGGTCGAGCAGGCGCGCGTCGACGGCTACACCACGACGATCTTCGGCCGCCGGCGGCCGTTCGCCGACCTCACCTCCACGAACCGGGTGCTGCGCGAGAACGCGCAGCGGCAGGCGCTGAACTCGCCGATCCAGGGCTCGGCGGCCGACATCATGAAGCTCGCGATGATCCGCATCGACGCCGACCTGCACCGCCTGCGGATGGAGTCGCGCATGCTGTTGCAGGTGCACGACGAGCTGGTGTTCGACGTGGCGCCGGGCGAGCTCGACGAGCTCACCGCGATCGTGCGCGATCGGATGGCCGGCGCGGCCGAGCTGGACGTGCCGCTCGACGTGCAGATCGGCACCGGGCCGAACTGGGACGCCGCGGCGCACTAGCGCGACACGCCGAAACTGAGTATCCGCCGTGAGTTGACAAGCGGACACAATCGGGCAAACATAAGCGCAGACCCACATCGGGTCGTGTCCGTTTCCCAGCAGGATCGCCAGCGAGGTCGAGGATGTACGCACCCGAGCGTCACCAGCAGATCCTCGCCACCGCGCGCGCCAACGGCCGCGTCGACGTCTCGGGTCTGGCCCGCGAGCTCGCCGTCACGCCGGAGACGGTGCGCCGCGACCTGACCGCCCTCGAGCGCCGCGGCGTGCTGCGTCGCGTGCACGGAGGGGCGATCCCGGTCGAGCGCCTGGGCAGCGAGCCCGGCGTCGCCGACCGGCAGGGCCAGGCGGCGGGTCAGAAGGAGCGCATCGCCATGGCGGCGCTCGAGGAGCTCCCCGAGGGCGGATCCGTGATCCTCGACGCGGGCACCACGACCGTCCGCCTCGCCGAGCTGCTGCCGCTCGACCGCGAACTGACCGTCGTGACGCACTCGATCCCGGTCGCGGCGGCGCTCATCACGCGCGACAACATCACCCTCCAGCTGCTCGGCGGCACGGTCCGCGGCCGCACCCTCGCGGCCGTCGGGGAGTGGACGCGCCGGCAGATCGGCGAGGTGTACGCCGACGTCGCCTTCATGGGCACCAACGCCCTCAGCGTCGAGCACGGCCTCACCACGCCGGACATCACCGAGGCGGCTGTCAAGCGCTCCCTGATGGGTGCAGCGCGCCGTACCGTCGTGCTCGCGGACTCGACCAAGTTCGGCCGTGAGAGCTTCGCGAAGGTGGCGCCGCTCTCCGAGGTCGACACCGTCATCACCGACGTCACGGTGGATGTCGAGCTCGCCGAGGACGTGGAGAACGCCGGACCGAGGGTGGTGGTCGTGTGATCGTGACCGTCACCCTGAACCCGAGCCTGGACCGCACGCTCGAGCTCGACGGCCTGGAGCGCGGCTCGGTGCTGCGCACGTCGACGCCGACCCTCGAAGCGGGCGGCAAGGGCGTGAACGTGACTCGCGCGCTGACGGCCAACGGCATCCCGAGCGTGGCGGTGCTGCCGGTCGGCGGCGGCGAGGGCTCCGAGCTCACCGCCCTGCTCGAGGCCGAGGGCGTCGCCACCCGACTCGTGCCGGTCGCCGGCCGCACCCGCTCGAACATCACGCTGGCCGAGCCGGACGGCACCGTCACCAAGCTCAACGAACCAGGCGCCCCGCTCGAGCGCCGCGAGCTCGCCGCCATCGTGGCCGTGCTGGCGGATGCGGTGGGCGACGGCGACTGGGTCGTGATCAGCGGCAGCGTGCCGGCCTCGTTCGGCGCCTCCGACGCCGCGGCCCTGACGGGCGGCCTCGACCGCTCCCGTCTCGCCGTCGACACCAGCGGGGATGCGCTGTCGGCATTCCTCGACGGAGGGCCCCGGCTGGTGAAGCCCAACCGGGCCGAGCTCGCGGAGCTCACCGGGCATCCGCTCGGCTCGATCGCCGAGGTGATCGACGCCGCGTACACCGTCCGCGACCGGGGTGCGGATCTCGTGCTCGTGAGCCTCGGGGCCGACGGCGCCGTGCTGGTCGGACCGTCCGGCGTGCTGGTCGGGGAGTCGCGGGTGCCGCGGCCGCGCAGCACCGTCGGCGCCGGCGACTGCTTCCTGGCCGGCTTCCTCTCCCGGTTCTCCGCGGACGAGTCTCAGCTCGAACCGGCCCTCCTCGAGGCCCTCGCCTGGGGGGCGGCCGCGGCCGCGCTGCCCGGTACCGGCGTGCCGTCGCCGGCCGACCTCGACCACTCGAACGTCCAGCTGGTGTGGCAGCCAGACCTGGATCGGCCACTCGTGGCCAGCTAGCCCCACCCAACCTGAACCACCACACCCAAGGAGCGATCCCGCAATGTCCGATTACACCCCGACCGCCACCGGTTCGGGCGCCCGAGCCGCGGTGCAGCGGTTCGGCGCGTTCCTGGCCGGCATGGTCATGCCGAACCTGGGCGCGTTCATCGCCTTCGGTCTCATCACCGCCCTGTTCATCCCCACCGGCTGGGTGAACGTCATCGCGGGCACCACCGAGGACCCGCTGCCGATCACCACGCAGATCGGCACGCTGGTCGGCCCGCTCATCGCGATCCTGCTGCCGCTGCTGATCGGCTACACCGGCGGCAAGCTGGTGTACGACACCCGGGGCGCGGTCGTCGGTGCCGTCGCGACGCTCGGCGGCATGCTCGCGCCGGTCGCGCTGCAGCTCACCGGTCTCGCGCTCAACGCCGACGAGCCGCTCGCCGCGCCGGAGAGCATCGCCGGCATCAGCCCGAACTTCCTCGCCGCCTTCGTGCTCGGCCCGCTCGCGGCGCTGATCCTGAAGCTGTGGGACCGCGTCATCTCGGGCAAGGTGCGCGGCGGCTTCGAGATGCTGGTGGACAACTTCTCCGCCGGCATCATCGCCAGCCTGGTCGCGGTCTTCGGCATCTACGTCGTCGGCCCGATCACCTTCTGGATCGGCCAGGGCCTCGGTGCCGCCGTGAACTGGCTGGTCAGCCTGAACCTGCTGCCCCTGGTGTCGATCATCGTCGAGCCGGCGAAGGTGCTGTTCCTCAACAACGCCCTCAACCACGGCGTGTTCACGCCGCTCGGCTCCGCCGAGGCGCTCGACGCCGGCAAGTCCATCCTGTTCATGATCGAGTCGAACCCCGGCCCGGGTCTGGGCATCCTCACCGCGATGCTGCTGTTCGGCCCGCGCGCGATCCGCCCGACCGTGCCCGCCGCCATGGTGGTCCACTTCCTCGGCGGCATCCACGAGATCTACTTCCCGTACGTGCTCATGAAGCCGATCCTCATCATCGCGGCCATCCTCGGCGGTGCGACCGGCGTGCTGTGGGAGACCATCTTCCAGCTCGGCCTGCGCGCCCCGGCTTCCCCGGGATCGATCTTCGCCTGGATCCTGGTGTCCCCGCCGGACAACCTGGTGCTCAACATGATCGGCATCATCCTGGCCGCCGCTGTCGCGTTCATCGTCGGCGCCGTGCTGCTCGGGTTCGGCCGCAAGGAGAACGCGACCGACGAGGCGATCGACCTCGAGGCCGCGCGCGAGCAGAGCCGCGCCAACAAGGCCGCGTCGAAGCAGCAGCCGACCACCGCGTAGCAACCCCGCACCTGTTCCATCCGGGCGGGATAGCCTCGGAACAGGTCTCGAACAAGGAGAGAGAACATGGCAACCATCGACGGATCCAGCATCAAGAAGCTGATCGTTGCGTGCGACGCCGGCATGGGCAGCAGCGTCATGCTCGCCGGCACGCTGAAGAAGCAGCTCGCGGGGAACGGGGTGACGGTCGAGCACTCGCCCGTCGCGCACATCCCCGGCGACGCCGATGTCGTGGTCACCCAGGCGGGGCTGGCCGACCGGGCGCGCGGGGTCGTCCCCGACGTGCCGGTCATCCCGTTCCAGCTCTTCCTGGGCGACCCTGCCGTGACGAAGCTGGTCAAGGCCATCCAGGCCGGCGACACGGTCGAGTTCTGATCGTGGCCGACCAGGAGGCCACGCCGCTGCCCGAGCTGCTCGCCGAGGCGTCGATCGATCTCGACGCCTCGGCGACCGGCCGGGACGACGCCATCCGCCAGGCCGGCGGACTGCTCAAGGCCGTCGGCGCGGTCGACGACGCCTACATCGACGCCATGATCGACCGGGAGAACTCGGTCAGCACGTTCATGGGGGAGGGCGTCGCGATCCCGCACGGCACCCTCGGCGCGAAGGACTCGGTAAAGGCCGACGCGCTGTCGCTCGTCAAGTTCACCGAGCCGGTGGAGTGGGACGGCAACGAGGTCACCCTCGCCTTCGGCATCGCCGCGAAGGGCAACGGGCACATCGCGCTCCTCGCGCAGCTCGCCACCGTGCTGATGGACCCGGAGAAGGCCGCCGCTCTCCGCGCGGCCACCACCGTCGACGAGGTGTACGCGCTGCTGACCCCGGAGGACGAGTCCTAGGTGCTCGCCGCCACCTTCTACGCTCCCGGGGACGTTCGGCTCGAGGAGGTCCCCGAGCCGACCCCGGGAGCGGGGGAGGTCAAGCTGCGGGTGCGCAACTGCTCCACCTGCGGCACGGACGTCAAGATCCACCGCTCCGGGCATCCCAACATGTCCGCGCCCCGCATCATGGGGCACGAGATCGCCGGCGAGATCGTCGAGCTCGGCGACGGCGTCGACGGCTGGTCCGTGGGCGACCGGGTGCAGGTCATCGCCGCGGTGCCCGACGGCACCTGCCCGACCTGTCGCGCCGGCTTCCCGACCGTCTGCCCGAACCAGACCTCCATGGGCTACCAGTACGCGGGCGGGTTCGCCGAGTACCTGATCGTGCCCCGGCAGGTGCTCGCGGTCGACGGGCTCAACCGCATCCCCGACGGCCTCTCGTTCGCCGAGGCCTCGATCGCCGAGCCGCTGGCCTGCGTGCTCAACGGGCAGGAGCTCGCCCGTGTCGGGCGGGGCGACACCGTCGTCGTGGTCGGCTCCGGCCCGATCGGCTGCCTGCACGTGCGGCTGGCCCGGGCCCGCGGTGCGGCCACGGTCATCCTCATCGACCTCAATCCCGCGCGACTGGCCGAGGCCGCCGCGCTCGTGCACCCCGATCTCTCCGTCGCGTCCGGCGATCAGGACCCGGTGCAGGCGGTGCTGGATGCCACCGGCGGCCGCGGCGCGGACGTCGTGATCACCGCGGCCGCGTCCGGCACCGCGCAGGAGCAGGGGCTGCGGATGCTCGCACCCCGTGGCCGGCTCAGCCTCTTCGGCGGGCTGCCGAAGGACGCCCCCACCATCACGGTCGACGCCAACGCGGTGCACTACCGCGAGCTCACCATCGTCGGTGTCAACGGCTCCAGCCCGGAGCAGAACCGCCGGGCCCTCGACCTCATCGCGTCCGGCGCCGTGCCGGTCGCGGACCTCATCACCCACCGGCTCCCGCTGCACCGGCTGCTCGACGCGTTCGAGCTCGTCGGCCGTGGCGAGGCCATCAAGATAACGATCGAACCGTAGGAGCACCCCATGGCAGAACGCACCGTCACCGTCGCCTCGAGCGTCGGCCTCCACGCTCGCCCCGCGTCGCTGTTCGCGCAGGCCGCCGCGAAAGCGGGCGTGCCCGTCACCCTGACCTCTGCCGCTGGCAAGAGCGTCAACGCCGCCAGCATCCTGGGCGTGCTCTCGCTGGGCATCGGCCACGGCGAGGAGGTCACCCTGAGCGCGGAGGGCGACGGCGCCGACGCGGCGCTGGACTCCCTCGCGGAGCTGCTGAACACCGACCTCGACAAGGAGTAGCCGCTGGTTAGGCTCGGAGGATGGAAGACACCCCTTCGAGGAAGCCCACGGCGATCGACCGGATCGCTGAGAACTGGGTCGCCACGCTGATCGACCTCGACCCCGACACGGCGGTCTGGCTCGGCCTGCCCGGCCGCATCGGCGAGCTCGGCGACTACTCGCCGGCGGGCCACGAGCGCACGCTCGCCGAGGTGAAGCGCGCGCTGTCCGAGCTGGACGCCGAGCAGCCCGTCGACGAGGTCGACGAGGTCACCAAAGCCGACCTGGGCGCGGAGCTCCGGCTCGAGGTCGAGGCGGCGGAGGCGAAGCTGCAGGAGCGCGACCTGAACGTCATCGCGTCGCCGGCGCAGGGCATCCGCGACATCTTCGACCTGATGCCGACGGCGACCGCCGACGACTGGTCGGCGATCGCGAAGCGCCTGGGCAACGTGCCTGGCGCCATCGACGGCTACATCGAGACGCTGCGCAAGGGCATCGCCGACGGCGTCGTGCCGGCCCGCCGTCAGGTGGCGGAGGTGGCGCTGCAGGCGCGCAAGCACGCGGACCCCGCCGGCTTCTTCGCCGGCTTCACGCGGGACGCGGCGCTCGAGGGCGGCGCGGCGGTGCCCGACAGCCTCGCGAACGACCTGCGCTCCGGCGCCGGCGCCTCCGCGGAGGCGTACGGGCGGCTCGCCGAGTTCCTCGAGTCGGAGCTCGCCCCCGCGGCGACGGAGCAGGACGCGGTCGGCCGCGAGCTGTACGCACTGCGGTCGCGGCACTTCCTCGGCGCCGAGATCGACCTCGACGAGACGTACGAGTGGGGCCGCGAGGAGCTCCAGCGCATGATCGACGAGCAGACCCGCATCGCGGGCGAGATCAAGGCGGGTGCGAGCGTCGAGGAGGCGATCGCGTTCCTCGAGCAGGACCCGAAGCGCAAGCTGCACGGCACCGAGGCGCTGCAGCGCTGGATGCAGGAGACCAGCGACCGCGCCGTCGAGGAGCTGTCACGCGACCACTTCGCCATCCCCGAACCGGTGAAGCGGCTGGAGTGCATGATCGCCCCCACGCAGGAGGGCGGCATCTACTACACCGGGCCCAGCGACGACTTCTCGCGCGCCGGCCGCATGTGGTGGAGCGTGCCCGAGGGCGTCACCGAGTTCGACACCTGGCGTGAGCTGACCACGGTGTACCACGAGGGTGTGCCGGGGCATCACCTGCAGATCGGCCAGGCCGTCTACAACCGTGCGACGCTCAACACGTGGCGGCGCCAGCTCGCCGGCACCAGCGGTCACGCCGAGGGCTGGGCTCTGTACGCGGAGCGGCTCATGGAGGAGCTCGGCTACCTCGACGACCCGGCCGACCGGCTCGGGATGCTGGACGGTCAGCGGATGCGCGCGGCCCGCGTCGTGCTCGACATCGGCGTGCACCTGGGCAAGCCGAACCTCGAGGGCACGGACGTGTGGAACGCGGATTACGCCCTCGAGTTCATGCGCCGGAACGTCAACATGAACGACTCGTTCATCCGCTTCGAGGTGAACCGCTATCTCGGCTGGCCGGGGCAGGCGCCGTCGTACAAGGTCGGGCAGCGCATCTGGGAGCAGATCCGGGATGCCGCCCAGCAGCGCGACGGAGCCTCGTTCGACTTCAAGGACTTCCACAAGCGCGCCCTGGACCTCGGCGGGGTCGGGCTCGACACCCTGAAGTCGGCCCTGCTGAAGTGATGCGCATGGTGGCCGGGCGTTCGCCCTGGGAGGCGGCGCTCGGTCACCGCATCGGTGCGCTGCACCCCAAACTGCGCACCTACTTCTCCGCGCTGCCCGAGGGCGCGGTGGGTCGCGGCTCGGGCGTCATGGACGTCGTGGGCACGCCGCGACGCTGGCTGTGGCCGGTGCTCGCGGTGCTCGGCGCCGCGCACGTGATCTTCCCGGTGTGGGAGCGCGACGTGCGCTTCACCGTCGAGAACCGGATGGTGGATGGCCGGCTGGTGGCCGAGCGGACGTTCAGGTTCTCGCGGCGCACCCGCGTGATGCGGGACGAGATCACGGCGCGCGGCGCCGCGGTGGTCGACCGCATCGGCCCGGTCGTGGCCGAGCTGGAGCCGCGCATCCGGGACGGCGCTCTGGAGCTGCACTCGATCCGCACCCGGCTGTTCGGCATCACCCTGCCGCGCGCCGTCTCGCCGCGCCTGACCCTGCAGGAGCGCATCGTCTCGGGTGGGCAGCACGTGTCGCTCGCGCTGGACCTGCCGGTCGTCGGCCGCATCTACGAGTACCGTGGCCGCTTCACGTACCGCATCGAGCAGCCGTGACCGAGCGCATCGTGATCGCCGGCGCGACCGGCTTCATGGGCACCGCCCTCGGCGACGCGTTCTGGGCCGAGGGCGCGAGCGTGCGCACCATCGGACGGGGTGCGGCGGATGCCCGGTGGGGCGATGCGGCGGGCATCCGTTCGCTGCTCGACGGCGCCGACCTGCTGCTCAACCTGGCGGGGCGCAGCGTGAATGCCCGCTATGGGCCGCGGGATCGGGAGGCCATCCTGCGATCGAGGGTGGACACGACGCGCGAGCTGGCCGCCGCGGTGGCCGCCTGCGACGCGCCGCCGCCGGTGTGGCTGAACTCGTCCACGTCGACGATCTACCGGCACGCGGAGGACCGGCCGATGACCGAGGCCGACGGCGAGCTGGGAGAGGGTTTCTCGGTGACCGTGGCTCGCGCCTGGGAGGAGGCGTTCTTCGAGCGCGACCTCCCGGCCGTGCGCCGCGTGGCACTGCGCACGGCGATCGTGCTGGGCGACGGCAGTGCGCTGAAGCCGCTCGTGGGCTTGGCGCGGCTCGGCGCGGGTGGTCCTCAGCTCGATGGGCGGTGGCCGGCCTCCCGGGCTCGAGTGCGCGCCGGCACCTATCACGCGTTCCGCGCCCGCGGCGGCCGGCAGCGGTTCAGCTGGGTGCACCTGGACGATGTGTTCGGCATCGTGCGGTTCCTGCAGTCGCGTGCGGACCTGGATGGCGTGGTGAACGTGGTGTCGCCGAACCCGACGGACAACGCGGGTCTGATGCGCACGCTGCGGCGGGTGCTGGGCGTGCCGGTGGGCGTTCCGCTGCCGCGGGTGGCGCTCGAGCTGGGCGCGGTCGCGCTGCGCACGGAGACCGAGCTGCTGCTCAAGAGCCGGTGGGTGCTGCCGCAGCGGCTGCTGGAGGCCGGCTACGCGTTCCGGTACCCGGAGCTGGAGCCGGCGCTGCGGGCGATCCTGCGGCCGCGCTCCTGACGGGCCGCGCGTGATCGGTCGGGATCCGATCGCCTCGAGCGAGCGCGGTGGCGCGAGGGAGCGGGGCGCGGTACTCTGGAACGTCGCGCTTGACGCGATCCCTATCCGCCTGCCATCGGCGACCACACCATTCGCATCATCCGCCGCTGGCCCGATCATGTCCCCATCCGGAGCAATCACTACATGACAACCACCACGACCGCCTCGGCCCCCAAGCAGATCGCGATCAACGACATCGGATCCGCTGACGACTTCCTGGCCGCGGTCGAGAAGACGCTGAAGTTCTTCAACGACGGAGACCTCATCGAGGGCACCGTCGTCAAGATCGACCGCGACGAGGTCCTCCTCGACGTCGGTTACAAGACCGAGGGTGTGATCCCCTCCCGCGAGCTCTCCATCAAGCACGACGTCGACCCGACCGAGGTCGTCAACGTCGGCGACTCCGTCGAGGCCCTCGTCCTCCAGAAGGAGGACAAGGAAGGCCGCCTCATCCTGTCGAAGAAGCGCGCGCAGTACGAGCGCGCGTGGGGCGACGTCGAGAAGATCAAGGAGGCCGACGGTGTCGTCACCGGTTCGGTCATCGAGGTCGTCAAGGGTGGCCTCATCGTCGACATCGGCCTCCGCGGCTTCCTGCCGGCGTCGCTGATCGAGCTGCGCCGCGTCCGCGACCTGACCCCGTACCTGGGTCAGGAGATCGAGGCGAAGATCCTCGAGCTGGACAAGAACCGCAACAACGTCGTGCTGTCCCGCCGGGCGCTCCTCGAGCAGACCCAGAGCGAGAGCCGCACCACCTTCCTCAACAACCTCCAGAAGGGACAGGTCCGCAAGGGCGTCGTCTCCTCGATCGTCAACTTCGGTGCGTTCGTGGACCTCGGCGGCGTCGACGGTCTCGTCCACGTCTCGGAGCTCAGCTGGAAGCACATCGAGCACGCCAGCGAGGTCGTCGAGGTCGGCCAGGAGGTCACCGTCGAGATCCTCGAGGTGGACCTGGACCGCGAGCGTGTCTCCCTGTCGCTGAAGGCGACGCAGGAGGACCCGTGGCAGCTGTTCGCCCGGACCCACGCGATCGGCCAGATCGCACCGGGGAAGGTTACGAAGCTCGTCCCGTTCGGCGCCTTCGTGCGCGTCGCGGACGGCATCGAGGGCCTCGTGCACATCTCGGAGCTCTCGAGCAAGCACGTCGAGCTCGCCGAGCAGGTCGTGTCGGTCGGCGACGAGGTGTTCGTCAAGGTCATCGACATCGACCTCGACCGTCGTCGCATCTCGCTCAGCCTCAAGCAGGCGAACGAGGGCGTCGACCCGGAGAGCACCGAGTTCGACCCGGCGCTCTACGGCATGCCGACCGAGTACGACGACAAGGGTGACTACAA
>DATMVL010000085.1:0-4854 GCA_035563175.1 Rhodoglobus sp.
GCTGAGGAACACGAACAGCAGCAGCAGCACGACCGTCTCGGCGAGGGTGGCGAGGTCGCCGATCAGCGTGAGCCCCATGGCGATGAGGGTGGTGGCCACGATCGCCGTCCACGGGGTCCGGCGGTTCGGCAGCACGCGTCCGAGCACCGGCGGCAGCAGCCCCTGCTCGGCCATCCCGAACGTCAGACGGCTGGCCATGATCATGGTCAGCAGCGCGCCGTTCGCGACCGCGATGAGCGCGATCAACGAGAACAGCCAGGCGGGGATGCCGACCCCGGTCGCCTGCACGACCGCGAGCAGCGGGCCGGTCGAGTCGGTGAGCTCTTCGGGCGGCAGGGCCATGGAGCTCGCGAGGCCGACCAGCACGTACACGACGCCCGCCACCGCCACCGCGCCGAGCAGCGCCCGCGGGTAGACCTTCGAGGGGTTGCGGATCTCCTCGGCGATGTTGGCACTGGTCTCGAAGCCGACGAACGAGTAGTACGCGATGATCGCCGCCGCCAGGGTGGCGAGCGCCGGGTTCGCGCCGGCGGGGAACTCGACCACGCGCGAGGGGTCGGCACCGCCGGCGCCGAGCATGATCGCGACCGTCACGACCACCAGCAGCAACCCGGTGAGCTCGATGACCGTCATCACGACGTTGCTGCCGAGCGACTCCCTGATGCCCCGGGCGTTGAGCAGCGCCACGAGCACGAGGAAGACCATCGCCGCCGGGATGGGCGGCACGTCGATGAACGTCGCCAGGTAGTCGCCGGCGAAGGCGAGCGCGAGGCCCGCGGCGCTCACCACGCCGGCGGCGAGCATGCAGAACCCCACCAGGAACGACACCAGCGGGGCGCGGAACGCCCGCAGCGCGAAGACGGCGGATCCGCCGGCTCGCGGGTACTTCGTGACGAGCTCCGCGTACGAGCCTGCGGTCAGCAGCGCGAGCAGGCAGGCCAGCGCGAGCGGCAGCCAGGTGGCGCCGCCCACCTCGCCGGCGAGCACGCCCATGAGGGCGTAGATGCCCGCCCCGAGCACGTCGCCGAGCACGAACAGGAACAGCAGCGGTCCCGTGATGCGCCGGTTGAGCTTGGTGTCCGCATCCGGAGGGGCGGTGTCGGAGGTCATGTCAGCCACGCTAGGAGGGCGTCCGGCCACGCTCCCGCCCGTGGACGGAGCCCGCGCGACCGGGTATGGTTCCCACCCGCCTAGCACCCGCCCCTGCGAGGCGGAAGCCCTGGCCGCTCACGCGGGCCGCACTAGCATTGCTCGCATGCCCGGGCCCGCCGCGTTCCCCGCGCGGCGCTCGCAGGCCGACGAACGCATCTTCACCGCCGCGCTCGAGCTGCTGCGCAGCCGCGGCCCGCTCGCGGTCAGCGTCGAATCCGTCGCCGCTGCCTCCGGGGTCGCGAAGACCACGATCTACCGGCGCTTCGCGAACCGGGCGTCGATGCTGACCGCGGTCATCGAGTCGGCGACTGCGGTGGTGCCGATCCCCACCGATCTGTCGACGCGCGACACGCTCGGATGGGTGCTGCGCCACGCGCGGGACACCGTCGAGCACGTCATCGGCCGCGGCACGGTCGCCGCGGTCCTCGCCAACGAGGATCCCGAGTTCACCACCCTGCTGCTGCAGATGATCCGGGTCTCGACCCGGCCGCTGCGCGAGAACCTGCGGGCGCGGGCGGCCGCGGGCGACCTGCCGGCCGACCTCGACATCGAGCTCGTGATGAGCATGCTGCTCGGCACCGTCATCGCCGAGCTGATCCGCGGCCGTGAGACCGACGACGCCTGGGTCGAGTCGGTGCTCGAGCTGATCTGGCCGGCGTTCACCGCCCACGGCGTGCGGGACGCCGTGGCCGGCTGAGCCGCCGCCTCAGCGACCCGGCGTGATCTTGCCGGGGTTGAAGTTGCGGCCGGCGTCCGCCCCGTCGAACAGCGCGTTCATCACGGCCACACCCTCGGTCGAGATGTCCTGCTCGATCCAGGGCGAGTGCTCCACGCCCACACCGTGATGGTGCGAGATCGTCGCGTCGCTGTCGACGAACGCCTGCTGGATCGCGCCCTTCACGACGTCGTACTCGGCGAGCGGGTCATCCCCCATCACGAACGCGAAGGTGAAGTAGAGGCACGCCCCGGAGTGATAGGAGTGCGAGAGGTGCGACATGATCCACCCCTTCACCCCGAGCCGGTCGTAGGCGGCGTTCGCGGCGGCGTACACGTTCTCGTGCACCTGCAGCAGCCTCGACCACGGCGCCGCCGTCTCCGAGACGTCGCCGGCGGCGCCCATGTCGAGCAGGAAGTCGCGCAGGTACGGGGTGTCGAACTTCTTCTGGTCGTACAGGATGCCCGGGCCGACCCCCACGCCCATGCCGCCGTGGCGCTTCACGATCGCCTCGACCAGCCTGCGCTGCCGCTTGGCGTGCTCGACGCTGCCCTCGTAGCCGATGAAGCTGATGCAGATGTCGTCGGTGTTCCAGCCGCGCCGCTTCATCAGCGCCGGCAGCACCGTCTCGGCGGTGAACTTGCTGAAGCCGCTGCGGGCCTTGCTGGTGGCGAGGGTGAAACCGGTCTCGTTCGAATCGGACACCCGGGTGATGGATGGGGCGGCATCCGATTCGCTGATCGCCTGCATCGCCGCGATGCCCGCCTTCCAGTTCGGGAAGAAGTAGGCGTAGATGTCGCGCTTGGCCGGCTGCCGGTGCACCTGCACGGTGACCTCGGTGATGACACCGAGCCGGCCCTCCGAGCCGAGGATCATCTCGCGCACGCTGGGGCCGCTCGAGGTCGACGGCAGCGGGCGCAGCACCAGCACGCCGCCGGGGCGGACCATGCGCAGCCCACGGGTGATGTCGGCGATGTCGCCGTACTTGTCCGACTGCATGCCGCTGCTGCGGGTGGCGACCCAGCCGCCCAGGGTGGAGTGGGTGAACGAGTCGGGGAAGTGGCCGATCGTCCAGCCGCGGGCGTTGAGCTGCTGCTCGAGGTCCGGACCCTGGGCGCCGGCCTGGATGCGCGCCAGCCCCGACTCCGCGTCGATGTCGAGCACCTGACGCAGGCGGCCGAGGTCGAGCGAGATCACCACGCGCTCCTCGGTCGCGATCGGCTCGAGGCTGCCGCCGATGTTGCTGCCGCCGCCGAACGGGATGATCACGGCGTCGGTCGCGACCGCCGCCTCGACGACCTGCTGCACCTCCCGCTCGTCAGCCGGGTAGACCACCACGTCGGGGGCGCGCTGGATGAGGTTGCCGCGGATGCGGACCAGGTCGCGCAAACTCTTGCCGTAGGTGTGCACAACGCGGGCGAGGTCGTCGACGGTGACGTGCTCCTCGCCCACGACGGCGGCGAGCGACGCGGTGAACGCCGGGCTGGCCTTGGACGCCGGCACCTGCAGATCTGCGAACGAGGGCTCGCCGCTGCGCTGGGCGGTGAGCAGGTCGAGGCCGACCGCCTGCAACACGAACGGGGCGAAGCCGGGCTTGTCCTCGTGGTGGAAGCCGACGCCCTCGCGGCCCCAGCCCCACCACTTCATGTGCTTCACGTCGCCGGCAGCGCCCGGCGTCGTCGCGGGGGCGTTCATTCCGGTGGTGGTCATCTGTGGCCCTCCTGGGTGCCGGCCGGCAGCGGCCGGATGCTCTCGTGCAGCTCGCACACGGCGGTGTGCAGGCGACGGGTGAAATCCTCGGTGGTCTCGCCCTCGGCGCGGCTCATCGGCGCGCCGAACACCACGGCGACCGGCAGGCGCCCGCGCTTCGGCCAGCTCACCCCGCGAGGCATGGCGTCGCTCGCGCCCACGATCGCGGTGGGCACGCAGGGCACGTCCGCCGCGATCGACAGGGCGGCGGCGCCCGGCTTGAACCGGCCCATCCGCCCGGTCTTCGACCGGCCGCCCTCGGGGAAGATCAGCAGCGGCACACCGCGCTCGAGCAGCGACCGCGACGCGCCGCTGCGCTTGCCCTCGGCGTTGCGCTCGATGGCGAACGCGTTGAAGAACAGGGTCGTCAGCCACTTCCGCCAGACGACGTCGAAGAAGTAGTCCGCCGCGGCTCCCGCTGCGAGGTAGCGGGCGAGCCGACGCGGCAGCGCCCCGATCACGAGCGGCGCGTCGAGGTGGCTGCTGTGGTTGGCGACAACGATGAACGGGCCGGTCAGGGCATCCAGCCGCTCGGTGCCGTGCACGCTCACCCGGGTCAGCCGCCAGACCAGGGGCTTGAGCAGTCCGCGCTGGGCGACGAACCGCACGTTCGCCATCGTCGGCGACGTGAAGCGGTCGTACCGCGCCATGGTCAGCCGCCGGTCCGTTCGTCCACGGCCGGGTGCTCGGAGCCGCGGCCGGATTCGGCTCGGCGGGCGGACGAGATGCGACCCGAGATCCAGCGCACGGTCGACCGGGGCAGTCGCTGGGCGAACCAGCTGAGGGTCTTGAATCGAACAGACGGTATGGACAGCGCCCTGCCGCGATCGAGGTCGCGGATCGCCGACCGCACGAGCGCGTCGCTCTCGATCCACAGCGAGCCCGGGATCGATGAGGTGCCGATGCCCGCGCGCTCGTGGAACTCGGTGCGCACCCAGCCCGGCAGCAGCGTGGTGACCGTCACGCCGGTGCCGCGCAGCTCTACGGAGAGTCCCTGGCCGTACGAGACCACCCATGCCTTGATCGCCGAGTACGCGCCCATGGTGATGAGGCCCGCGACGCTGGCGACGTTCAGGATGCGCCCGCTGCCGCGCGCCCGCATCGACCGGGCGGCCGCGCCGCCCAGCACCAGCACGGCGCGGATCATCACGTCGATCGCCAGCTCGTGCTTGGCCGTGTCGGTCGAGGTGAGCGGCAGGTGCACGCCGAAGCCGGCGTTGTTGATGAGGATGTCGACG
>DATMVL010000086.1:0-2035 GCA_035563175.1 Rhodoglobus sp.
GCTCACCGGGTACCCCGAGATCCGCTCCGACTACTTCCTCGAGCATCGCGAGGTCGGCATCATCAACGTCGGCGGCACCGGCACGGTCACCGCCGACGGCGAGGTCTACGAGCTCGTCACCGGCGCCTGCCTCTACCTCGGCCGCGGCATCCGCGACGTCGTGTTCGCCGGTCAGGACGCGCAGTTCTACCTGTTCTCCGCGCCCGCCCACACCAGCTACCCGGCTGCGCTCGTCTCGCCCGGCGAGGGCACCGTGCGCGAGCTCGGCGACCAGGTCACCAGCAACCGGCGCACGCTGAACCAGTACATCCACGAGAACGGCGTGAAGTCGTGCCAGATCGTGATGGGCGTCACGCAGCTGCACGAGGGCTCGATGTGGAACACCATGCCGGCCCACACCCACGACCGACGCACCGAGTGCTACCTCTACTTCGACGTGCCGGAGGACGCCCGCGTCATCCACCTGCTCGGAGAGCGGCAGGAGACCCGCCACCTCGTGGTCGCCGACCGCCAGGCGATCATCTCGCCGAGCTGGTCGCTGCACTCCGGCGTCGGCACCGCCGCGTACTCGTTCGTGTGGGCGATGGCCGGCGAGAACCAGGCGTTCGACGACATGGACGCGGCTCCGGTCACCGACCTGCGCTGATGCCGTCGTTCGAGATCGGGGAGCGCGACTTCCTGCTCGACGGGTCGCCGCATCGCATCCTGTCGGGGGCCATCCACTACTTCCGGGTGCATCCCGACCTGTGGGCCGACCGCATCCGCAAGGCGCGCCTCATGGGGCTCAACACGATCGAGACCTACGTCGCCTGGAACGCCCACGAACCGCGTCGGGGCGAATGGGACGCGACCGGCTGGAACGACCTCGGCCGCTTCCTCGACCTGATCGCCGCCGAAGGCCTGCACGCGATCGTGCGCCCCGGCCCCTACATCTGCGCGGAGTGGCACAACGGCGGCCTGCCGGTCTGGCTCACCGCGACCCCGGGCATCGGCCTGCGCCGCTCCGAGCCGCAGTACCTCGAGGCGGTCACCGGCTACCTGCGCCGCGTCTACGACATCGTCGCACCCAGGCAGCTGGATGCCGGTGGCCCGGTCGTGCTGGTGCAGATCGAGAACGAGTACGGGGCCTACGGCTCCGACACCGCGTACCTCGAAGAGCTGGTGCGCGTCACCCGCGACGCCGGCATCACGGTGCCGCTCACCACGGTCGACCAGCCGCAGCCCGACATGCTGCGCGCCGGCACCCTGCCGGAGCTGCACACCACCGGCTCGTTCGGCTCCCGCGCGGCCGAGCGGCTCGCCACCCTGCGCGAGCACCAGCCGACCGGCCCGCTCATGTGCTCCGAGTTCTGGGACGGCTGGTTCGACTGGTGGGGCGGGGTGCATCACACCACGTCGGTCGAGGACGCGGCGGCCGAGCTCGACGCGCTGCTGGCGGCCGGGGCATCCGTCAACATCTACATGTTCCACGGCGGCACCAACTTCGGGCTCACGAACGGCGCCAACGACAAGGGCCGCTACCTGCCGATCACGACGTCGTACGACTACGACGCGCCGCTCGACGAGGCCGGGAACCCGACCGCGAAGTTCGCGGCGTTCCGCGAGGTGATCGCGAGGTACGCCCCGGTACCGGATGAGCGGCCCGCGACGGCCGCGCCCGCTCCGGAGTTCGAGGTGACGCTGCACCCGCACGAGTGGCTCGCGCCGGCAGGGGAGCACCACGAGCTGCCGCCCACCTTCGAGCAGCTCGACCACCTCGGCGCGCTCGTGCGCTACGAGATCGACCTGCCGCCGTTCGAGGGGCTCGCGGTGTTCGAGGTCGACGAGGTGCGCGACCACGCCTGGGTCGAGGTCGACGGGATGCCCGTCGGCACGCTCTCGCGCACCCGGCACGAGCGCTCTCTGGCCGTGCCGTGCGGCCGTCTCGCCGTGCTCGTCGAGCAGCAGGGACGCGTCAACTACGCGGACCGCCTCGGCGAGCCCAAGGGCCTCATCGGCGCGCCGCGACTGGACGGGGAGCCACTGCACGGCTGGA
>DATMVL010000087.1:0-2607 GCA_035563175.1 Rhodoglobus sp.
CGCGACGCTGGTGCGGTCGCCTCGTCTCCCCTGCTCGTGGAGGATGCCTCGGGCGACCGCCGACGCATTGCGGAGGCATCCGAGCATCACCATTGCGCCGGTTTCTGCGGCAGCCGCTGCGACCGCCGCGCCGTTCAGCGACACCGCGTGCGCCGCTTCGTCCAGCGGTACGACGTCGCCGTCCGCGACCCGGTTCACCACCGTAGTGGAGAACCGCAGCACGTCGACCACGACGACGATGTCCGAGGGAGCGAGCCGGGCGAGGCCGGCGACACCCCACTCGTGTCGGATCTGGTACCGGCGTTGGTCGAACGGCGTCTCGGGCATCCGTCCAGCCTACGACTGCGGCATCCCAGGCCCGCCTGCGGTTCGCGGTGCGAAACTGGAGCATGCGGATCCTGCTGAAGCTCACCATCGACTGCGACTCCGACGCCGCGTGGCGGGCGGTGCACTCCCCCCGCGCTGTGGCGGAGCTGTACGGACCGCTGCTCGGTCTCGAGCCGCTCGTGCCGAGCGGGCTGCCGACGACGTGGAGTCCGGGCGACGATGTTCCGGTGCAGCTCACGGCTCTCGGCACTGTGCCGATGGGGCGACAGCTCATCCACACGACCGATCGGTACGTGGACGAGCCGGCGGGGCGGGTGCGGATCTTCCGTGACAGCGGGATCCCGCTGACCGGGCCCCTCGCGAGCCTCGACGTGTGGGACCACCAGATGGCCATCTCACCGGCGCCCGGGGCGCCCGGCAAGACGCTGTGGCGCGACCGGCTCGTGATCGGCGGACCCACTGCCCCCGCGCTGTGGCCGGTGCTGTGGGCCGTGTGGCAGTGGCGGGCGGCGCGCATCCGGGCCCTCGCGCCGACGTGGGCACACGACCCCGAGTCGCCGCAGCACGCCCCGGAGCCCGCTGTCGAAGATCACGGCTGAACGCCTCGGCGCCCACGAGATCCGCACGGTGCGCTGACCGTCACCCCTGCGGGATCACCGTCAGCACGCGCGCGGTGTACTCGAGGAACTTCCGCATGAAGACGCGCAGGAACTCCTCCGTGTCGGGCGCGCTCACCCCGCCGTCGTCGTCGATCAGTCCGGGCGAGACCTGGATGTACGCCTCCGGGGAGGTCATCTGCCGCGCGTTGAGGTAGCTGAGCGTGGCGCGAAGCGACTGCTGCCCGACCGCGGTGCCGATCTGGCCGACGGAGCCGCCGATCACCGCCGTGGGCATGTCGGACCAGGCGTTGTCGCCGTAAGGCCTGCTCCCCCAGTCGATCGCGTTCTTGAGGGCGCCGGGGATGGAGCGGTTGTACTCGGGCATGACGAAGAGCACGGCGTCGGCCGAGCGGATGGCGTCCTTGAAGTCGCGCGCGACCCGGGGGTAGTCCGCATCGAGGTCGCGGTTGTAGAGCGGCAGGTCGCCGTACGAGATCTCGAAGAACTCGAATTCGGGCGGCGCGACGCGCTGCAGCGCCCGCGCGAGCAGACGGTTGATCGATTCCCGCGAGAGGCTGCCGATGATGACGCCCACGCGGTACGGGGGTTCGTGGTGGAGGATCTGGATGTCCATGCCCCAGCCTGATCATGGTCGAGCCGCGCACGCACCCCCCTTGCGCCGCGATCGCGGATGACCTCGGTCTCTCGCCGCGTCAACGGCGAGAGACCGAGGTCACCCGTAGCGCGGAGCACGCGTCAGTCGGCCAGGGCCTCCACCGGGGCGACCCGCGTGGCCAGGCGTGTCGGCACGACCGCCGCCACCAACGTCAGGACCGCCGTGGCGATAACGATGATCACCACCGGAGCCCACGGCACCGCGGGGGCGACGAGAGTCGGAGCGGACCACGACGGCGGCATCGCGACGGATCCGAGCACCGACTGCGCGCCGGCCCAGCCGTACGCGATGCCGAGGACCAGCCCGGTCGCGGTGGCCGCGATCGTGATGTGCGCGGCCTCCAGCAGCACCATGCGGCGCACCTGTCCCGTCGAGACACCGAGCGCGCGCAGCAGCCCGAGCTCGCGACGGCGCTGCACGACCCCGATCGTGAGCAGGTTGACGAGCCCCACCGCTGCGATCACCGCCGAGACCGCGACGAGGCCCATCATGATCCCTGCGAAGGTGTCGATGAGCGTCGTCATCTGGGACGGCGGCTCCCCACCCCCCGACACGGTGATCACGACCTTCACGGTCTCGAGGGCGACCGCGAACATCGTCACGAGCGTCACTCCCATCACCACGCCGATCGCCATGCGGCTCGATCGCTCCGGATAGCGAAGCGCGTTCTCGGCGGCCAGGCGCGCCGTGGCCGACCCGCCGAACAGGCGCCCGACGAGCCGCAGCACGGGTGGCATCACGAGCGTCGCACCCAGGGCGAGCCCGGTGAACGAGAAGATCCCGCCGAAGAAGGCCACGACGACACCGAGCGGCGACACCAGCCCCAGCGCGATGCCCCCCGCCAGCAGAGCGGCGCCGATCGCGAACAGGGCGATCGCCGCGCCGTTGCGTCCGCCGCGGCGGGTGAGGGCGTCGTGGGATGCCTCGACCGACCCGCCGAGGGCCTGCAGCGGTGTGACGGTGAGAACCCGTCGGGAGCCTGCCCAAGCGGCAGCCCACGTCGTG